>JBJMGZ010000316.1:0-2853 GCA_045807605.1 Thermoanaerobaculia bacterium
CTCGACGACCGCACGCTCGTGACCGTCGCGGCCGGTTGGCTCGTCGCCGTGCTCGCTCTTTACGGCCTGCTCGCATGGCTCGTCACCACACCGCTCATCCCGCGCTACCTTCTGGCGCTGGCCGCGGTCCTGGCCATCCCATTGGCGCGACTCTCCGCGGCGCCACTGGCGCTCGCGGGGAACCGGCATGGGTGGCCGTCGAGGACGGCGATGAATCCTGGGAGGATGGTCGTCCGCGCAGGGCTGGTTCTCGGCTTGCCCGTGGTGTCGGCCCTCCTGGCCTCGGGGTCCTACTACTTCCTGAATCGAACGAGCGGCGCCATGGTCCTGTCGAGCCAGAGGCGGGAGTATCTGCTCCATGTCCCCGGCAGCTATGACCGCTCCCAGCCGACGCCCCTCGTCATCAGCATGCACGGCGGGGGAGGATGGCCGGCCCATCAGAGGGACATGAGCGGGTGGAACCGGCTGGCCGAGAGCCAAGGATTCATTGTCGTCTACCCGGCGGGAAGTGGCGCGCCCAAGGCTTGGAGCGTGGACCACGGAACCGGTCTCCTGGACGATGTCAGATTCATCTCTAAGTTGATCGATACGCTGGAGGCGGCCTACAACATCGATCCGGCGCGGATCTATGCCAACGGACTTTCCAATGGCGGAGGCATGGCTTTCGTCCTTTCCTGCACGCTGTCCGATCGGATCGCGGCGGTCGGGATGGTGGCGGCAGCTTACTCACTGCCCTGGAGCTGGTGTACGGACCCTCGACCGGTGCCGATGATCGCATTTCATGGGACATCTGATGCGTTGACTCCCTACCATGGCGGTCGCTCGCCGATCTTTCCGGGCTCGGTTGTCTTGCCGAGCATCCCCACCTGGACGTCGAATTGGGCTCGAAGAAACCAGTGCGGACCGAACCCCGTCGAATCCGTGGTTGCTACGGATGTCACCCGGCTCGAATACACGAACTGTGCTGACGACGCTGCCGTGGTGCTCTACACGGTCCAGGGCGGTGGCCACACCTGGCCGGGTGGCAAGCCGATGCCGGAGTGGCTGGCCGGGTTCACCAGCAACGGCGTGGACGCGACGAGCCGGATGTGGGCGTTTTTTCGTGAGCATCGGCTGCATGTACAATGATCTCTCAAAAACGTGGAACAGAGTCCGCAGCAGATCGGCCCCTACAAGGTCCTCCAGCTCCTCGGCGCCGGAGGGATGGGGGAAGTGCTGCTCGCCCACGACGAGCGGCTCGACCGCAAGGTCGCGATCAAGCGCATCCGGCGCGATGCCACCCTTCCGGACCAGCGGGAACGTTTCCGCCGGGAAGCGCGGCTCGCCGCCCGTCTGAGCCATTCCGCCATCGTCCAGGTCCACGATCTCGTGACCGAGGGGGACGTGGACAACCTGGTCATGGAGTACGTGGAGGGGACGAACCTCCGCGTGCTCTCCCGGCAGGGGTCTCTCCCGGTCCCGCAGGTGCTCGGCTTCGGCATCCAGATCGCCCAGGGTCTGCGCGAGGCGCACCGGCACGGGATCGTCCATCGCGACCTCAAGACCGAGAACGTCCTGGTCACGCCCGAGGGCCAGGCCAAGATCGCGGACTTCGGGGTCGCCAAGCGCCTGGCGGACTCCTGGAACGAGGAGAGCCTCACCCGCACCGATGCGATCGTCGGGACCTACCGGACCATGTCCCCCGAGCAGGCACGGGGCGGCCCGGTGGACCATCGCTCCGACCTCTTCGCGTTCGGGGTCCTCCTCTACGAGCTCCTGGCGGGGCAGTCTCCCTTCCAGGGGGAGAATCCTCTGGCCACCCTCGACCGGATCGTCCACCACCGGCAGACGCCGGTGCGGGAGGTCAATCCTGCCGTGCCGGAAGAGCTCTCCCGGATCGTGGACCGCCTGCTGGAGAAGGAGCCGGCGCTGCGCCCGCGGAGCGCGGGGGAGGTGGTCAAGGACCTGCAGGAGATCGCGGGAGACAGGCAGGAGGAGACCGGCACCGCGACCTGGATCGACTCGCCTCCGGCCGCTCCGAGCCCGGTGCGGCGCTCCCCTCGCTCCTGGATTCCGGTCGCCGGTCTGCTCGCCGCCGCGCTCGCGCTCGCCGCCGGCTACTTTGCTCTGCGCGGAGGCGGGGAGCCTCTCTACGTGGCGGTCCTGGAGCCGGAGGTGGTGGCCGGACCGGAGGCGGGAGACCTGGATCTGCTCGGCGCCGCCGTCCGTTCCGCGCTGCTCCGCGGCCTGCTTTCGCTGGAGCGGATCTCTCCCAAGGAGGCCGGCGGGCCGGGCTCGCCAACCCAGGCGAGCAAGATTGCCCGGGCCTTTGCCGTCGACGAGGTCGTCGCCTCCCGGCTGGACTGCCGGCCGAAGACCTGCCTGCTTTCGCTGAGCCGGATGCGCGGGGACGACGGGAGCGTGCTCTGGGCCGGCAGTCTCGAGATCCCTCCCGACGACCTGTTCCTCGTCTCCAATGCCGTCGCCGGCCAGATCCGCGGGGCCTACCCCGGCCGGAAGACGCGGCCGGGGAGCGTCGAGCTGGAGGCTTCCACGGCGGACCTGCGGGACTTCCTCAAGCTGCGCGGCCGGTTCGAGTCACGCAGCGCAGGCCTGGGCGGGATCCAGGAGGGTCTGGCCGCGGTCCTCCGCCGGGCGCCGAGGTTCCTCGACGCCTACCTCCTGGCCGCCGATGTCGCGCGCCACCAGTTCCTGACCTCGCGCGACCGCGCGGACCTGGAGCACGGCTATGACCTCATCCGCCAGGCCCGGAGCTTCGCTCCCGGAGAGCCGCAGCCGCTGATCGTCCTGACCGACCTGGCCCTGGCGGAAAACGACCTCGACAGGGCGGAGGAGGCCGTGCGCGAGCTGGGG
>JBJMGZ010000317.1:0-17462 GCA_045807605.1 Thermoanaerobaculia bacterium
CGACGTCCACGGCTGTTTCAAGACCCTCCAGAAGCTCCTCCGCAAGATCCAGCTCGATCGCCGCCGGGACCGCCTCTGGCTGGTCGGCGACCTCGTCAACCGCGGCCCGCGCTCGCTCGCGGTGCTGCGCTGGGCGGTCGAGGAGGAGGACCGGCTCGTCGTCGTCCTGGGGAACCATGACCTTCATCTCCTGGCCCGGGCCGCGGGCGTGGCCGCGCCCAAGCGCCGCGACAGCCTCGAGGAGGTGCTCGCCGCGCCCGACCGCGACGATCTCCTTCATTGGCTGCTCACCCGGCCGCTGCTCCACCGCGAGGGAGGCTTCACAATGGTCCACGCCGGCCTCTTCCCCGAATGGACTCTTGGCCAGGCCGCGGAGCTGGCGCGGACGACGGAAGCTGCGCTGTGCGACGGCGCCGCGCCCGGCCTCCTCGCCAGCATCGACCGCAAGTCCGACGAGCGCTGGGACGAGTCTCTGGATGACGGCGGCCGCGCGCAGGTCGCCCTGGCTGCCTTCGCCCGGCTCCGCACCCTGGAGCCCGGCGGCCGCATGTGCGGCTCCTTCAGCGGTCCGCCGGAGCAGGCCCCGGAGGGCTGCGTGCCCTGGTTCGGCGTGCCGGAGCGCCGCAGCCGGGAGGAGACCGTGGTCTTCGGCCACTGGGCCGCCCTGGGCCTCTGGCTCCACGACGGCGTCGCCGGCCTCGACACCGGCTGCGCCTGGGGCCGCGAGCTGACCGCCCTCCGCCTCGATGACGGCAAGCTCTTCCAGCAGAAGGTGGTCGATTGATCCCATTCCCCCTCTCCCCTGTACCGGGGGAGAGGGAGCCTTTGCGGGGTAGAATCGCCGTCATGAGCCGCCCGCCCTTCTTTTCAGTCCTTTTCGTCCTTTCCGTCCTTTTGGTCCTTTCCCCCGCCCAGGCCGCCGACCTCGGCCGGGTCGACTTCCCGACCTCCGGCGCGCCCGCGGCCCAGGCCCATTTCCTGCGCGGCGTGGCCGCCCTCCACAGCTTCTGGTACGACGAGGCGGCCGACGCCTTCCGCGACGCGCAGAAGGCCGATCCCGGCTTCGCGCTCGCCTACTGGGGCGAGGCCATGACCTACAACCACCCGATCTGGGGCGAGCAGGACCTCGAAGCCGCCCGGGCTGTGCTGGCGCGCGCCGCCAAGGCCCCCACGGACCGCGAGAAGGCCTGGCTGGCCGCGGTGGAGGTGCTCTATGGAGAGGGAGAGAAACCCCGGCGCGACCGCGCCTACGCCGAGGCCATGCGCGCGCTCCACGAGCGCTTCCCCGAAGACCTGGAGGCCGCGAGCTTCTACGCCCTCGCGCTGATCGGCCCGGCGCTCACCGGCGGCCAGACCGGCCCCGACCGCGACCGGGACCTCATGAAGGCCGCGGGTGTGCTGGAGGAGCTGCGCGACCGCAACCCCGAGCACCCCGGCGTGCTGCACTACCTGATCCATGCCTACGACGACCCGATCCACGCGCCGCTCGGGCTGCGGGCGGCGCGCATGTATTCGAAGGTCGCCCCCTCGGCCCACCACGCGCTCCACATGCCGTCCCACATCTTCCTCCAGCTCGGGCAGTGGCCCGAGACCAGCGCCTGCAACGAGGCCTCGTGGGCCGCGTCGGTCGACTGGGTGAAGCGCCGCAACCTGCCGCTCGACAAGCGCGACTTCCACAGCCTCTCCTGGCTCGCCTACTCGTACCTCCAGCAGGGGCGCCTGCGCAAGGCGGAGGAGGTGCTGGAGATCGCCCGCCAGGCGGGGCGCGAGAGCGACAGCCCGCGGATCGCGTCCGCCCTGGAGGGGATGGAGGCGCGCCAGAGCATCGAGACCCGGACCTGGCAGGCGGTGAAGCCTGCCCTCGCGGCGGTGAAAGGGAAGGAGGAAGCGCATTGCGGGATGGCGCACTCCCGCGGCGACGGCGCGGCATTCCTCGCCCAGGGGCTGGGCGCGGCGCGCGCCGCCGATCTTGCCGCGGCGGAAGAGGCGGCTTCCGGCCTGCGCGCCCTCAACGAGGGGAAGGCGGACGACTACCACTCCGCGCCGGGCCGGATCATGGAGAAGGAGGTCTCGGCGCTCGTCCTCCTCGCCAAGGGGAAGCAGGACGAGGCCCTGGCCCTGCTGGGCGAGGCCGCGGACCTGGAGGCGCGCATGCCGCCCCCCTCGGGTCCGCCCGATCCCATCAAGCCGGCGCCCGAGCTCTATGCCGAGGTCCTCCTGCAGGTGGGGAAGGCGGCGGAGGCGGCGCAGCAGTTCCAGGCGTCGCTGCTGCGCATGCCGAACCGCGCCGCTTCGCTGCTCGGCGCCGCCCGCGCCGCGGCGAAGATGGGGGACAAAGAAGCGGCGCGCCGGCACTACGCCGCGCTCGCCGAGGTCTGGAAGGACGCGGACCCGACGCTGCCCGACCTGGCCGAGGTGCGGGCCTACCTGTCCGAGGTGCCGGCGCGCTGATCCCGCCGCGACTGGCGGACGGTCGCGACCACCCAGAGCGCGAGGAGCTGCACGGGCGGCACCACGGCGAAGTGGACCAGCGTCTCCGTGCCCGGCTTGAGGCTCCCTCCCGAGGCCCGGCGGGCGACCGCCCAGCCCGCCACGTGGGCGCCGGTCAGGAGCAGCCAGAGAGCGATCCACCTCATGGATGCAAGGATAAACCTGACTGGATCGAACAAACCGGCGCATTCCCCCTGTAGAGACGCCCCGTGGGGCGTCTCCTCCGAACGGCAAGCCACCGCCGATTGAACCGCCGGCCGGCCGTGGTTTCTGGAAGAATGTCGCCGCTGCGAGAGACGCCCCACGAGGCGTCTCTACAGTGGGGGGAAAGGGCCGGGAATGATTCTCGGAGGAGGTCAGCGCATGAGCGAGCCCATGAGTGAGAAGACCGACCGCACCTGGGAGCTGCTCAAGCTCCTGTTCAAGCCGCACCCCTGGCACGGCGTCGCCATCGGACCCGAGGCGCCGGACGTGGTGACCGTGTTCGTGGAGATCGTCCCCACCGACACGGTCAAGTACGAGATCGACAAGCCGAGCGGCCACCTCAAGGTGGACCGCCCGCAGAAGTATTCGAACGTCTGCCCCACGCTCTACGGCTTCCTCCCCCAGACCTTCTGCGGCGAGCGCGTGGCCGCCCTCTCGCAGGAGCGCACCGGCCGCCGCACGGTCGAGGGGGACGGCGATCCCATGGACATCTGCGTGCTTTCCGAGAAGACCTTCTCGCACGGCGACTTCCTGCTCCAGGCCGTCCCCATCGGCGGGCTGCGCCTGATCGACCGCGACCAGGCGGACGACAAGATCGTGGCCGTGCTCAAGGGGGACGTGGCCTTCGGCCACTTCAAGGACGTCTCCGAGCTGCCCGCCGCCCAGATCGACCGGCTGAAGCACTACTTCCTCACCTACAAGAGGGCTCCGGGCGAGATGGATGAGGGGGTGATCGCCATCACCCACGTCTACGGCCGCGGCGAGGCCCTGGAAGCCATCCAGCGCAGCCGCGAGGACTATCGGGCGCTCTACCCGGACCTCCGGGAACGGCTGCTCGCCCTGCTTTCGGCGGGAGGAACCGGCTGAAAAAGAAGGAGCCCGGGTCGGACCCGGGCTCTTTCAGACTTCAGTGAACCACAAGAAAACAGGGCTTGATCTCGTTCGGAGCTCCCTCCGGTGCTGCAACTTCAAAGGATGAGAAAACATCGGCAGACCTGGCTGCCTTGAGATGTAGAGTAGACGGCCGGGGCCCAAGAGTCCTCAGAATTCAACTAAAACTTCCTCAAAAAATCTCAAAATGGGCGTAGAATCCGGCCCCAGAGATCCTGGTACCTGTGAAAGGGACGCCGCGGAGGCCCGCGAGGGGCCGCAGGGCGGTCCGTGTCCGGGGTTGATCTGTTTTAGCGATGACTGTAGCCCTATCACCGACGGCACGGCTGGTAGAGAAGCGCGTCTACCGTTTCGACGAGTTCCTCGCCGATCCGGTGAGGCGCGTCCTGCTGCGCGACGGCGAAGCCGTCCAGGTAACGCCCAAGGCCCTCTCCATCCTCCTCGCCCTGCTTGAAAGCCACGGCCGGGTGGTGGGCAAGGACGAGCTGATCCACCGGGTGTGGGCCAGCGCCTACGTTTCCGACGCGAACCTCACCCAGAACGTCTCCTCGCTGCGCAAGGCGCTGGGGGAGCGGGGCGGCGACAGCCGCTACGTGGTCACCATCCCCGGCCAGGGCTATTGCTTCGCGGCTCCGGTCGAGCTGGTGGACGAGCCGCTGCTCCCGCCCGCCTTGCAGGCGATACCCCAGGCCATACCCCATCCGATACCGCAGGCCTTCCCTCTCGCGGCCCCGTCCCCGGTCCCGGAGGCCCCGTCGCCGGCTCCGCCCAGGCCCGCCTTGCGGATCGTGCTCGGGCTGCTCGTGCTCGTCCTGGTGCTTGTCCTCTCCTGGTCCCTCGTCCGGGTCGCCCGGGGGGTGCTCGCGCCCGAGGACCTGGGGAGCATTGCGCCGTCCCGGCGCCCGTCGGTCGCGGTGCTCGGCCTGCGCGACCTCGCGGGCGGCGCGGACACCCGGTGGATCGGCACCGCGCTCGCCGAGATGCTCACCACCGAGCTCGCCGCCGGCAGCGACGTGCGGGTGGTCTCGCGGGAGCAGGTGGGGCGCGCCCGCCGGTTCGTGGACATCGAGGCCTCGGGCGTCCTGGCCGACGAGTCGCTGCCGCACATCCGCTCGATCGTCAGCGCGGACCGGGTCGTGGTCGGCACCTATCTGGTCCTTCCGGGAGGGAAGGAGGAGGACCGCCGCATCCGCGTCGACCTGCGGGTGCTCCGGGTGCGCGACGGCGAGGTCGTGGCCTCCCTGGCCGAGACCGGCGAGGAGTCCGGGCTGTTCGACCTCGTCACCCGCGCCGGTGCGCGGCTGCGCCAGGCCCTGGGCTACGACGCGCCCTCACCCGGGCTGGCGCGCTCGGCCCGCGCCCTGCAGCCGGAAGATCCCGAGGCCCTGCGCTTCTATTCCCTGGGTCTTGAGCGCATGCGCTCCTACGACGCGCCGCGCGCGCTCGAAGCCCTGCAGCAGGCCGCGCAGGCCGACCCGCGCTCCGCGGCGATCCATTCGGCGCTGTCGCAGGCCCTGGAGATGCTCGGGTACGACGTCCGGGCCCGCGAAGAGGCGCGCAAGGCGGTCGAGCTGGCGCCCGGAGCGCCCCGGGAGGAGCGGCTCGGGATGGAAGCCCGCGTGCAAGCCCTGGACCGGCAGTGGGACCGCGCCAGCGAGACCTACCGTGCCCTCTGGACCTTCTACCCGGACGACCTGGAGTACGGGCTGCAGCTCGCCACCAGCCTGATGCGCGCCGGCCGGGGCGCCGAGGCCATGGAGACGGTCGCGGCCCTGCGCCGCCTTCCGGGGACCGCTCGGGAGGACCCGCGGATCGACCTCATGGAGGCGCACATCGCCTTCCGGCTCGGGGACCGGGCCACGGAGCTGCGGGCCGCGGACGCGGCCGCGGCCAAGGGGCGGCGGTCCGGGGAGCTCCTGATCGTGGCGAGAGCGCTCGTATCCCGGGGAAACGCGCTGCGCGCGAGCGGCCAGACCGAGCCGGCCATCGTCGCGCTGCGCGAGGCCCGGCGGCTGGCCGAGGCGGACGGGCACCCGTACGTCCTCGGCATGGCGCTGGCCACGCTCGGCTTCACGCTCCAGGCCCGGGGGGATCTGGCCGAGGCGGAGAAGGTGCAGCTCGACGCGCTCGCCATCGCCGAGCGGCTGGGCTCGTCCATGGGCATGGCCGCGCAGCTCCAACTGCTCGGCCTGCTGCACCAGCAGCGCGGCGAGCTCAACGAGGCGGCCGACTTCCTGGAGCGGTCGCTCGCCTGGCAGGTGCGCAACGGCGACCGCCTGAACGAGGCGCGCACCCTCGATGCGCTCGGCCTGGTGATGGCGGCGCGGGGGGACCTCTACGGAGCGCAGGCCCGGTTCGAAAAGGCGCTGGAGATCAGCCGGGCGATCCACAACCGCCGCGACGAGGCCGCCGGGCTCAGCCACCTGGGCACGGTGCTGGAGCGCCAGGGGGAGCTCGCGGACGCGCTCCGCCGCTATGAGCAGGCGTTCGCCGTCTTCCGCCAGCTCGGCGCCGAGGACGAAGCGGCCGCGGCCCTCGTCGAATCGGCGAGCGCCCTCTCCCGCCTGGGGAACCTGGCCGGCGCGCGGCGCAGGCTGGAGCACGCTCTCCAGACCTACCGCCGGCTGGGGAACCGGCTGGGCATGGCCGAGGTCCTCGACCGCCTCTCCGGCCTCGACTACCGCATGGGCGACCTCGCCGCGTCGCGCCGCCTGAGCGACATGGAGCTGCGCATCGCGCGCGAGACCGGCTCGACCGGACTGCTCGGAGAGGCCCTGCGCCGGTCCGGGCGCACGGACTGGGCCATGGGCCGCCTCGCCGATGCCCGGCGCGGCTTCGAGCGCGCGCTCGCCCTCCGCCTCGCGGAAGGGGAGGACGCCGAGGCCATGGGCATCCGCCTCGACCTCGCCCGCCTGGCGATCAGCGAAGGCAGCCAGGACGAAGCGGCCCGCCTCGCCTTCCAGGCCGCGCAGTGGTACCGCTCGCGGGGCATGGGAAGCAACGAGGCCCAGGCCCTGTCGCTGCTCGCCGAGGCCCTGCTGGGCCAGGGGCGGCTGGCTGCCGCGCAGGATGCCGCGGAGCGCGCCCGCGACCGGGCCGGGCAGAGCGAGGACCGCGAGGTGCAGGTGCTCGTCGCGGCGCGCCTGTCGCGCGTGGACGCGGCCGGGGGCCAGGCCGGGAAGGGGATCCGCGAGCTGCGCCGGCGCATCCCGGAGGCGCAGGCCGCGGGCTACGTGAACGCGGCCCTGCAGGCGCGGCTCGCGCTCGGCGAGATCCTGCTGGCCTCCGACGCGGACGCCGATGCGGAGGCCGGCCGGGCCGCGCTCGTCGAGGTCCGCCGGGAGGCGTCCGCGCGCGGCTTTGCGCTGCTCGCCCGCCGGGCGGAGCAGGCGCTGGCGGGGATCGGAGAGGATCCAGGGGGATGGAAAGGCTAGACGGGGCCGAACGGCGGCTCCTCCAGTTCGACGAGTTCCAGGTCGATCCCGCCGCCCGCCTCCTGCGGCGCGACGGCGAGCCCGTCCCCCTGACGCCCAAGGTCTTCGCCGTCCTCCTCGCGCTGCTCGAAGAGCCGGGGCAGGTGGTCCCCAAGGACGAGCTGATCCGCAAGGTCTGGCACGATACCGCCGTCACCGAGGCCAACCTCACCCAGAGCATCTCCACCCTGCGCAAGGCCCTCGGCGAGAGCGCGCACGAGCGGCGCTACGTGGTGACCGTCCCGGGCGTGGGCTACAGCTTCACCGCCCGGGTTGCGGAGACCGCGGAGCCCGCTGCCGGGCCGCCGTCCCCGCCCGAGATCGCCGAGACAACCGGGCCGGCCGGGACGCCGCCCGTCCCCGCGCGCCCCTCCCTCCGGAGCCGGCGGCGCTTCGAGCTGCTCTCCGCGGCGCTCATCCTGGCGATGCTCGCGGCCTGGCTCACCCTGATCCGGACCCCCCGCGCGCCGGGCGGCGAAGAGACTGCCGGCACTCCCGGCCACCGGGTCTCCGTAGCCGTCCTCGGCTTCCGCAATCTCTCCGGCCGTCCCGACGCGCAGTGGCTCGCCCAGGCCCTCCCCGAGATGCTCACCACCGAGCTGGCAGCCGCGCGGGAGCTGCGGGTGATCCCGGGCGAAAACGTGGTGCGGGCGCGGCTGACCGGCGAGGCCGAGGAGCTGGACGGCGAGGACCTGGAGCGCGCCCACGACGTCCTGGGCTCCGACCTGGTCGTCGTCGGCTCCTACCTCAAGCTGGGGGGCCGGGGAGGGGACCGCCTGCGGCTGGACCTGCGGGTGCTGCGGGCGCCGGGCGGCGAGACGGTGGCCTCCCTGGCCGAGCTGGGGACCGAGCCCGAGCTGTTCGAGCTCGTGGCGCGCGCCGGCGCGCGGCTCCGCGACGCGCTGGGCGTCTCCGGTCCCGCGCCGCAGCAGGCGCAGGCGGTGCGGGCGCTCCTGCCGGCGAGCCCGGAGGCGGCGCGGCTCTACACCGAGGGCCTGGGACGGCTGCGCTCGTTCGATCCGACCGGCGCCCGCGACCTGCTCGAGCAGGCGGCGCTCGCCGATCCCTCCTCCGCGATGATCCGCTCCGCCCTCTCCCAGTCCTGGACGGCGCTCGGCCAGGACGCGCGGGCGCTCGCCGACGCCCGCCGGGCCGTGGACCTCGCCGGCTCCCTCCCGCGCCCCGAGCGGCTCGCCATCCAGGCGCGGCTCCACGTCGTGAGCCGGGAGTGGGACAAGGCCAGCGAGGTCTACCGCTCCCTCTGGACCTTCTATCCCGACGACCTGGAGTACGGCCTGCAGCTCGCCGGCACGCTGTCGGAAGCGGGGCGCGGCGCCGAGGCCCTCGCCGCGGTCGCGGAGCTGCGCCGCATGCCGCAGCCGGAGCGGGACGATCCGCGCATCGACCTGGCCGAGGCGATCGCGGCCCAGCGCCTGGGAGACCTCGCGACCCTGCAGCGGGCGGCCGCGGCCGCGGCGGACAAGGCCCGCAGGACCGGGGCGGACCTCGTGGAGGCGCAGGCGCTCGTCCAGGAGGGCGAGGCCCTGGTCAGGCTGGGCCGCCCGCAGCAGGGCCTCGCCCTGACCCGGAAGGCGAGCGAGCGCTTCGAGGCCGCCGGCGACCAGATGAGCGTCGTGTCGGCCCTGACCCTGATCGGCATCGGCCTGCGCGAGCAGGGGGACCTCGACGGCGCGGAGGCGAGCTATCGCAGGGCGCTCGGCATCGTGGAGCGGCTCGGCAACCTGCCGGGGATCGCCCTCCAGCGGGCCAACCTCGGGGTCATCTTCCAGTACCGGGGAGACCTGCGGCAGGCGCGGGAATCGCTGGAGCTGGGGCGCTCTCTCTACGCGCGCTCCGGAGACCGGGTGCTGGAGTCGCGCACCTTGAACGCGCTCGGCGCGGTCCTCTGGGCGCAGGGCGAGGACGCGGCGGCGCAGAAGGCCTTCGAGCAGGTCCTGGAGATGAGCCGCGCCACGGGCAACCGCCGGGACCAGGCCCGGGCCGTGGGCGCCCTGGGCATGGTCCTGGCGCGGCAGGGCTGGCTCGCGCAGGCCCGCCAGCGCCACGAGCAGGCGTTCGCCATGCTCCAGGCGACCGGCGATTCGATTCTCGCCGCCGCGGCGCTCGCGGACTCGGCGGGCATCCTCCTGCGCCAGGGAGATCTCCCCGCCGCCCGGGAACGGCTCCGTCAGGCGCTCGCCACCAAGCGCCGGGTCCGGGACCGCCTCGGCGCGGCCGAGGTGGCGGGAGCCCTCGCCAACCTCGACCTCGCCGCGGGAGACCGCGCCGCCGCCGCTCCCCTCGCCGCCGAGCAGCTCCGGAGCGCCCGCGCCCTGGGCGCCCGCGCCCTCGAAGTCAGAGGGCTCCGCACCCAGGCCAGGCTGCAGGCCGCGGCCGGGAACCTGGAAGCGGCCGGCCGTTCCCTGGACCAGGCGCTGCGCGCCAGCCTGGAGATGGGAGAGGGGCCGGAGTCGGCGGACCTGCGCCTCGACCTCGCCGGGCTGGATCTGGCGCGGCAGCGATTCAAGGAGGCCGAGCGGCTGGCCCGCGAGGCCGCGGCCTGGTACGCCGAGAGGGACTTCGCTCCGTCGGAGGGACACGCCCAGGCCGTGCTCGCCGACGCCCTGGTCCGCCAGGGCCGCACCGAGGAAGCGCAGGAAGCGGCGGCGCGGGCGCGGGCCCGGCTCGCCGCGGCGCAGGACCGCGAGCTGGCGCTCCAGGCCGCGCCCCACCTGGCCCGCGCCCTGGGTCCCCAGGGTCTTCAGGATCTGGCCCGCGCCGCGGAAGAGGCCCGCAGGCTCGGGTTTGTCACCGCGCAACGCGAAGCCGAGGCGGCTCTGGCGGAGCTTGCCGGAAAGGACCAAAAGGACTGAGGTATACCGAGACCTTCGCCGAGCTCGGCTTCGCAGATGTCCGCGTGATCCCCGGGCCTTTTGACGTGGTCGTCGCCACCCGCGCGTGATCGGAGAACCACCCTTCGACCCGGGGCCGTCCTGCCCGGAGAGGTATCGTGTATACGAGAGATCTACTCTAACGTCTCCTTTGGCTCCCAGCGCTGATGCTGGCAAGTGACTACCAAAGGAGAGCATCCATGAGAACCGGTTTCGTGCTCCTCGGATCCTTCCTGCTCGCGCTCCTGCTCCTACCCATCCCGGCCGAGGCTCAATGGTGTCAAGACATCGATGGTCCATATTGGTGCGGTGACCCTGACGCTTGCGAGGCGGTCTGCACTGAGCCCTGGGCGGATTGCACCACCTCCTGCTCGGGGTGGGGCGGCTGGACTACCTGCGGCGGCGGCGGGCCCGATACCGACGGCGACGGCATCAACGACGACGTCGACAACTGCGGTTGCGCCCCGAACTCGAACCAGGCGGACTGCGACGGCGATGGCGCTGGCAACGTCTGCGACGGCGAAAACGCGAATTATGTGTTTTCTCACGCGGATCTCTGCATGGTGGACCGTGACACGCACTTCGGCTACTTCGAGCTGGAGAAGCATTTCGACTGGGTCTATACCGACAGCAGCTCCTGCGGCGCTCCGCCGAAGTACGACACGCATGAGGATCCGGATTCGGCCTGGTGCTTCAACATCTCGACCTACGATTGCTGCCGGTACGTCCTCGAGCTGGACGACTGGTGGTGCAACAGGGTCAACCAGGACTTCTGCCAGGGCAACTGATCACTCCAGGAAGGGGGCGATGGACCGGCCGTCGCCCCCGCCTTGATCACTCAGAACCCCAGCTCCTCGAGCAGCCCCGCCGCGGCCTCTCCGTGGAGCGCGTCGAGCATCCAGAGCAGGTAGCGCACGTCCACGCTGATGTTCCTGCCCACGTCCGGCAGGTAGCCGAAGTCGTTCGCGATGTTCTCCCAGACGCGGTCGAAGTTGACCCCCACCAGCTCGCCGCGGGCGTTGAGCACCGGGCTGCCCGAGTTACCGCCCGTGGTGTCCGCGTCGGCGAGGAAGCCCACGGGCACGTCCTTCAAGCCCGGGTCGGCCCACCGGCTGCGCGGCGCGGCCGGGGCCGCGGCCAGCTCCGCGTCCGGCACGTCGAAGGGCTCCGCGCCCGTGTGCTTCTCGATCACTCCGGAGAGGGTGGTCCGGGGCTCCAGCCGCACCGCGTCCCGCGGGCTGTACCCCTCGACGTGCGCGAACGACACCCGCAGCGTGCCGTTGGCGTCGGGCGCGACCGGCCTCCCGGAATGGGCGCTATGGGCGATCACCGCCCGCTGCCAGGGCGGCCGGAGCCGGTAGACGGCGCCCTTGAAACGGTCCTCGCGCTCCTTCCAGTCGAGCAGCTCGCGGTCCAGCGCGAACGCCAGATCGAGCAGTGGATCATGGCGCGCCCGGAGCTGCGCGCCGCTCTCCTCGAACATCTTCAGCCGCTCGTCCAGGTCCGTGATCCGGGTGCGGGCGAAGAGGTCTGCCACCTTCGATTCGATTCCCGCGGGGGAACGGTCGTTTCCCAGGAAGGAATCGACGGCGGCGCAGCGGCTCCCCTCGGGCAGCTTCGCGAAGCGGGTGAGGAGATCCACGAGCAGCTCCTGGTCGGCGGGCAGATACATCCGGCGCTGGTCGAGCCGCAGCCTTTCCAGGGTGCGGCCGCGGTCGCGATCCATGTAATCCGGCTCGCGCGCCAGGTCGGGCTTCTCCTTCTCCCCGGCCCAGCGCGCCAGGACGAGGGCGAGGTGGAGCGGCTTCGGCCCCTGGATGGCCTGGTCGAGCAGGAAGTCGCGGTCCCAGCTGGCGAGGCGTTGCTCCATGAGCTGCTCCAGCTCGCGGTGGGCCTCGACGGCCGCGGCGTGCTCGGGCCGGGTTTTTTCCCGGGCGGCCCAGGCGAGGATCTCCTGCTCGGACGCATGCTTGCGCTCCAGGATGTGTCCGCGGCGGAACCCCGCAACCTGGCCGCGCGAGTTCTTCTCGCGGTTGGCGAGCCCCTTGATGCGGTCGGCGAGCGCGATGCGGGCGGCCTCGTCGCGCGCGGAGGCGGCCTCCAGAATGTCCATCCAGGCGCGGTAGAGCGCGGCGCGGCCGGGATGGTACCGTTCGCCGCGCTCCCGCATCTCGGACTCGGTGAGCGACCGGAACGTCGTGCCGGGATAGCCGGCCAGCATCACGAAATCGCCGGGTGCGACCCCCTTCGGCGCGATGGGGAACCAGTGCCGCGGCCGGTGGGGGACGTTCGCCGCCGCGTGCGCCGCCGGCTCGCCCGCGGGTCCGGCATAGACGCGCAGCAGCGCGAAATCGCCGGTGTGCCGCGGCCAGGTCCAGTTGTCCACCTCGCCGCCGAACTCGCCCACGGCGCGCGGCGGCGCGTAGACCAGGCGCACGTCGGGCAGCTCCAGGCTCTCGAACAGGGTGTACTGCACGCCGCCGTCGAACGCCTCCAGCCGGCACCGCCGGTCCGGCTGCGCCTCGCACGCGGCGACCATCTCCTTGCTCTTGCGGTCGATCGCCCGGAAGCGCGCCAGGTCGTCGGCTCCGGCCGGCACGGCAGCCTCGATCTCGGCGGTCACGTCCTGCGTCCGGTGGGGGATGGTGGCGCGGACGTTGGCGCCGGGGAGCTCCTCCGCCCGGCTGCCGGCGAGGAAGCCGTTCGTGATCAGGTCGCGCTCCGGGGTGGAGTACTGCTGGAGGATCCCGAACACGCAATGGTGGTTCGTGATGAGCAGCCCCTCGGGCGACACAAACCCGGCCGAGCATCCGTTGATCAGGACGGCGGCCTCGAGCAGGCCGGCGCCGTCGCGGCCCCACAGCTTCTCGGGAGGGATCTCCAGCCCGAGCTCCCGCAGCCACTTCGGGTCGAGCTGGAGCATCTGCTCGGGCGTCCATTTCCCCTCGACGGCGGAGGCTTTCCCGGTGATCAGCAGGGCGAGAACGAGAGCGGCAAGGGATGTCTTCTTCATGGCCGGCGTAGTGTAGCCGCTCTGGAGAGGAGATGGGTGTAAGGGTCCGCCCTCCCCGGAAACTGCTAGTCTTCCGGTGATGACCGCAGACACTCCCGACATCGTGATCGTGGACCGCCGGATCGAGCCTGAGGAGCTGCGCCGTCTGGTGGGACTCTTTTACGAGGACATGGTCAAGTACGTCGTGGATATTGAGTGCCGCCGGGCGGCCGTGGGTGGCGAGCTTCATGCCGACGCCGAGCAACTGCTCCTCCAGAGTGGCAGCCGGCAGGCAGATCTTTGGGGCGCCAACTACTACCCTGGAAAGGGACCAGAGGGCTGCATCGAGTACACGTCGCTGATCAACATCCGTCCGGCCCAGGGGAATCGGAGCATGCTCATCGCCGATCCGTCGATCCGCGAGCGTGTCCGCGATCTCACCTTTGCTCTGATCGGCCAGGGTGAGCCCATCCCATGACCCAGCACGCCTCCCTCTCGCCGGAACGGTGGACGCAGTTCAGCCTCGACCAGCAGATCCTGATGATCGGCAACGAGATGAACCGGGCCAGCCGTTGGACGCGCCCGGAGGACCGGGCGAGCCTGAATCTGTCCTATGAGCGCATCCTGCGCCTGGTCGACCTTACGGTCGAGGTCAACAGCCGGCCCGCTCTCCGGCGGGAGCTCCTCCGCTGGCGGGATCTCATTGCGGAGCTCTACATCCGCCTCGAGGCGGACCCGGAGGCACATGCCGCCGCCTTCCGGGTTCTTCTGCTCTTCACGCCCGTTGCGGCACAGCAGATCCCCTACGTGCTGAGCTGAGGAGCGGAGGGAGAGCGTCGCCGCGGTCGGCGGCTCGGTATTTTTTCCTTGACATGCTACCGGGAAAGGCATATGGTCCCCTCTGTCGGCGGAGCCAATGGTTGGCTCCACTGGCCTCAAAGCCAGAAAACTTACAAAGAGACCTGGTTCTGTTGACAGGTCTCTTTCTGTTTTCGGGCGCACCAGAAAGAGAGAAAAGAGCATGCGTAACACGGGTAAAGTGAAGTGGTTCAACGACACGAAGGGCTTCGGATTCATCACGCCGGAGGACGGTAGCAAGGATTGCTTCGTCCATCACTCGGCGATCCAGGGCGGCGGCTTCAAGAGCCTCGCCGAGGGCGAGCGCGTCGAGTTCGACGTGGTGCAGGGCAACAAGGGCCCGGCCGCAGAGAACGTCACCAAGATCGCCTGAAGCAGGACCTCTTCCCCGATATGAGGCCACCCTCCCGGGTGGCCTTTCCCTATTCCCCTCTTTTGATCCACTCTCCCTGACAGCAGGTCTCTCCGCAGGAGGGTGAATCTCTTCGTGACCAGCATCCAACGGCCTTTCACCTCCCTCGCCGACCTTCCTGAGCCGATCCGCGAGGAGCTCTGGGGAGTCGAGCGGCTCGAGCAGCACGCCGCGCACCTCGCGGAGACGCAGCCGGTGCGGCCCGGACGCCGCAGGGACCGCAGGCTGGCGCCGGGTGTCAGGGACAACAGCCGCGTCCTCCTGGAGTGCTACCGCACGCTCGCCGAGGAGATCCGCGGCGCACGCACGGTCACGCCGGCCGCGGAGTGGCTGGTCGACAACTTCCATCTGGTCGAGGAGCAGCTGCGCGAGATCCGCGAGGATCTGCCGCCAGGGTTCTACCGCGAGCTGCCCAAGCTGGCCGGCGGCCCCTGGCAGGGCTTCCCGCGGGTCTACGCCATCGCTCATCAATTCGTCGCCCACACCGACAGCCTGTTCGATGCCGAGGCGCTGCGGCGCTTCGTGCGCGCCTACCAGAGCGTGCAGCCGCTGACCATCGGCGAGCTGTGGGCCGTGGTGATCACGCTGCGGGTGGTGCTGGTGGAGAACCTGCGGCGCCTGGCCGAGCGGATGGTGCACGCCCGCGTGGCCCGCGAGCAGGCCGGACGCCTGGCCGACGAGCTGCTGGGCGAGGAGCGGCCGGCGGAGCCGACGGAGCCGCTCCGGCGCTACGAGGACGGGCGGCTCAACGTCGCCTTCGCGGTGGAGCTCCTCGGCCGGCTGCGCGGGCAGGACCCGGAGGTCACGCCCGCTCTCGCCTGGCTCGACCGGCGCCTGGCCGAGCAGGGGACCACGGCCGACGACGTCGTGGCGACCGAGTACCAGCGCCAGACGGCCATGAACGCGACGGTGCGCAACGTCATCGTCAGCATGCGGCTGATCTCGGCGTTCGACTGGACGGAGTTCTTCGAGAGCGTGAGCCTGGTGGACGAGGCGCTGGCGGAGCATCCCGGCTACCGGGCGATGGATTTCGCGACGCGCGACCGCTACCGGCACGCGGTCGAGGATCTGGCGCGCGAGTCGCGGCTCTCCGAGATCGAGATCGCCCGGCGGGCGGTGCAGCGCGCGTCGGCGTCCGACTCCGAGCCCGGGCCCGAGCGCGAGCGGGATCCCGGCTTCTTCCTGATCGCCGAGGGGCGCCGCGGCTTCGAGCGCGAGGTCGGCGTCCGGATGGCTCGGCGACGCTGGGTGAAGCGCACCTTCCTGGCCCTCGCGACCCCCGGCTATCTGGGCACGATCGCCGTGGTCACCGGCCTCATCCTGGCCCTGCCGCTCGTGCTCGAGCGCGCCCTGGGAGTCCCGGCGCCGGCTCTCCTGGCGCTCGGCCTGCTGGCGCTCATCCCGGCCTCGGACCTGGCGATCCAACTGATCAACGCCTGGGTGACGGAGCGCCTGCGGCCCAGGGTGCTGCCGCGGCTGAAGCTGAGCGGCGGCGTGCCGCCCGAGCTGCGGACCCTGGTCGCCGTGCCGACCCTGCTGACGACCGAAGAGGAGATCGAGGAGCAGATCGGCCGCCTCGAGGTCCACTACCTCGCCAACCCCGAGGACGAGCTGCGTTTCGCGCTCCTCTCCGACTGGCGGGACGCACCCGCGGAAACGATGCCCGGCGACGAGGAGCTGCTGGCTGCCGCCACGGCGGGGATGGCGCGCCTCAATGCCCGGCACGGGCCCGCTCCCGGCGGGGATGCGCGCTTCCTGCTCCTGCACCGCCAGCGGTTGTGGAGCGAGAGCGAGCGGTGCTGGCTCGGCTGGGAGCGCAAGCGCGGCAAGCTGGAGGAGCTCAACCGCCTGTTGCGGGGCGCCACGGACACCACGTTTCTCGCGGCCGGCGAGCTGAAGGGGATCCGCTCCGTCCTCACCCTCGACGCCGATACGCGGCTGCCGCGGGAGGCCGCGCGGCGGCTGATCGGCACCCTGGCGCACCCCTTGAACCAGCCGCGGTTCGACGCGCGCCTCGGCCGCGTCGTCGCGGGCTACGGCGTGCTCCAGCCGCGGATCACTCCGACCCTGCCGTCCGATCGCGACGGCTCGCTCTTCCAGCGCATCTTCTCCGGGCCGGCCGGCATCGATCCCTATGCCGCGGCGGTCTCGGACGTCTACCAGGACCTCTTCGGCGAGGGCTCGTTCACCGGCAAGGGGATCTACGACGTCGACGCCTTCACGGCGGCGCTCGCCGGCAAGGTGCCGGAGAGCGCGCTGCTCAGCCACGACCTGTTCGAAGGGGTTTTCGCGCGCGCCGGCCTGGTGACGGACATCGAGCTGTTCGAGGAGTTCCCCTCCCACTTCGAGGCCGCCGCCGCCCGCCAGCACCGCTGGGCGCGGGGCGACTGGCAGCTGCTGCCCTGGATCTTCGGCCGCGGCCCCACCCGGGACGGCGGCCGCCTGCGCACGCCGATTCCCGCGATCGGCCGCTTCAAGATGCTCGACACCCTGCGGCGCACCCTGCTCGCTCCGGCCGCCTTCCTGACCCTGCTGGCCGGGTGGACGCTGCCTGGCGCCTCGCCGGCGATCTGGACGGGGTTCGTGCTGGCGACGATGGCCGTGCCGGCGTGCCTGCGCCTGATTTCCGGATTGATCCCGCGCCGCCGCGGTATCTCCAAGCGCAGCCATGTCCGCGGGGTCGCGACCGACTTCGTCCTCGCCGCCGCCCAGGTGGGATTGACGGTTGTCTTGCTCGCCGACCAGGCCTGGAGGATGGCCGATGCGATCGCGCGCACGCTGGTGCGGCTCATGGGCACGGGCCGCGGCATGCTGGAGTGGGTGACCGCGGCGCAGGCGAAGATCGGTCTCGGTCTCGAGGTGGGGGGCTTCTACCGGCGGATGGCCGGAGGCGTGGCCCTGGCTGTCGTGGCAACGGGCCTCTTGGCGATCGCCGGGGTCGCCGGGACCGCGCGGCTCGAGGTCTGGCCCTGGGCGGGACCGCTGCTGCTGCTCTGGCTGCTGGCGCCCGCGGTGGCGCGATGGATCAGCCTGCCGCCGGCTCAGACGGAGGCGGTGCCCCTCGCCGCCGGGGAGAAGCAGGCCTTGCAGCTCCTCGCCCGGCGCACCTGGAGCTTCTTCGAGGCCTTCGTCGGTCCGGAGGACCACGCTCTCCCGCCCGACAACTATCAGGAAGATCCCCGGCCCGTGGTGGCCCACCGCACCTCGCCGACGAACCTGGGGCTCTATCTGCTCTCGGTGGTCGCCGCCCG
>JBJMGZ010000318.1:0-6180 GCA_045807605.1 Thermoanaerobaculia bacterium
GCACCTGACGCTCGACGCGGCCATCCAGCACGTGGTGGAGCGCGAGCTGGAGCGGGCGGTGGTGGAGCGCGGAGCGAGCCGCGGCATGGCGGTGTTCCTCGATCCGCGGACGGGCGGCGTGCTGGCCATGGCGTCGTATCCCTCGTTCGATCCGAACGAGTTCGGCCGCTACTCGCCGGCGCGCTGGCGCAACCGCACGATCATGGACGTCTACGAGCCCGGCTCGACGTTCAAGATCATCACCGGCGCCGCGGCGCTCGGCTCGGGGCTGGTGCGCGCCACCGACGAGCTCGACTGCGGCATGGGCAGCATCGTGGTCTATGGCAAGCGGATCCGCGACCACAAGCCGTTCGGCCGGCTGACGTTCGCCCAAGTCTTGGAAAAATCGAGCAACGTCGGCGTCATCAAGGCCGCGCTGATCGTCGGCGACCAGCGCCTCTACAAGACGATCCGCGATTTCGGCTTCGGCCGCCCGAGCGGGATCGATCTCCCGGGAGAGGGCTCGGGCATCCTCCACCCGATGGAGAGCTGGGGGATGCGCGGCAAGGCCTACATCGCGTTCGGCCAGGGGATCTCGGTCACGCCGCTCCAGCTCGCCTCGGCCGTGTCGGCGGTGGCGAACGACGGCACGCTGATGCGGCCGCACGTGGTGGCGGGGATCGGGCAAGGGGATGCCGTTCTGGTGAGCCATTCGGCGAGCCGCGGGCCGGCGGTGGTGGGGCATCCGATCGCTCCGGCCACGGCGCGGGAGCTCAGCCGGCTGCTCGAAGGAGTCGTCCTGCGCGGCACGGGCAAGGGCGCCGGAGTCGAAGGCTACCGCGTGGCGGGGAAGACCGGCACGGCGCAGATCCCGGTGCGGGGCGGCTATTCGCACAACGGGTTTCTGCCCAGCTTCGTGGGCTTCGCGCCGGTGGACCGTCCAGTGATGGTGGGGGTCGTGGCGATCGCCGAGCCGCAGGGTTGGGAGTACCACGGCGGGCAGGTGGCGGCGCCGGTGTTCGGAGCGATCGCCCGGCAGGTGATGCTCTACCTGGGGATCCGGCCGGAGCGCCAGGCGCCGGGGCTGTGGCCCGGAGAGGTCCAGATCGCGAGCGCCGAGCCCGCGCCCCTCCCCGAGGACGCGCCCGCGGCGCAGACCCTGCCGGCCGCGTTCGAGCCGGCCGAAGACGTTGGGATCGTGGAGCCCGAGAGCGTGCCTTCTTCGACCGGAGGAGGCCCGTCTCATGCGCCTTTCTGATCTGTGCAAGGAGGTGCTGGCCATGAACCTCGCTCTGACCGCGGATCCGGACATCCCTGGAGTCGCTCACGACTCGCGGGCCGTCGAGCCCGGCGATCTGTTCGTGGCCCTGGTCGGGCAGCGCTTCGATGGCCGCGCCTTCGCTCCGGCCGCGGTGGAGCGCGGGGCGGTCGCGGTGGTGGGTCCTGGTCCCGCTTCGGTCGACGTGCCCTGGATTCCGGTGGAGGACCCGCGCTCCGTCCTGGGTCCTCTGGCCGCGGCGGTCTACGGCCATCCGGACCAGGAGCTGGTGATGGCCGGGGTCACGGGCACGAACGGCAAGTCCACGGTGGCGACGCTGATCGCGGCGGTGATGGGCGAGGCGAACCTGCCGGCGGGGTTCATCGGCACGCTCGGCTACCGCTTCGGCGACCGCAGCTTCCCGGGCGGGCACACGACGCCGGAGGCCTCGGACCTGTTCCGCACGCTGCGCCGGATGCGCGACGCGGGCGCCCGCGCCGTGGCCATGGAGGTCTCCTCGCACGCGCTCGACATGGGCCGCGTCGCGGGGGCCTCCTTCGACCTGGCGGTGTTCACGAACCTGACCCGGGACCACCTGGACTACCACCCGGACATGGAGAGCTACTTCGCGGCCAAGAGAAAGGTTTTCCGCCTTCTCAAGCCGGGCGGCCGGGCGGTGGTCAACGTGGAGGACCCGTACGGCCGGCGGCTCGCGGCGGAGATGCCGGACGCGGTGACCTTTGGAGAGGGCGGGCAGGTGCGCGTGCGCGAGGCGCGGATGACTCCGGCCGGCACGGTGGGGACGCTGATTACGCCGCGCGGCGAGGTGCCGTTCGTGACCCATCTGCTCGGGCGGTACAACCTGATCAACCTGCTCGCGGCGGCGGCGGCGGCCGAGGCGCTGAGCCTCCCGCACACCGCGGTGACGGCGGCGCTCGCGGCGCAGCATCCGATCCCGGGCCGGATGGAGCCGGTCGACCGGGGCCAGCCGTTCCCGGTGTTCGTGGACTACGCGCACACGGATGCGGCGCTCGACGCGGCTCTGCGCTCGGCGCGCGAGATCGCGGGGGTAGGGAAGGTCGCGGTGGTGTTCGGCTGCGGCGGCGACCGCGACCGCGGCAAGCGTCCGCTCATGGGAAAGGTCGCGGGCGAGCTGGCCGACCTGCCGATCCTGACCTCGGACAATCCGCGGACCGAGGACCCGATGGCGATCCTCGCCGCGGTCGAGGAGGGGGTCAAGGCGAGCGGCCGGAACGGCTACCGGGTGATTCCGGACCGCCGCGAGGCGATCCGCGAGGCGATCTTCGCGGCCGAGCCCGGCTGGGCCGTGCTGATCGCGGGCAAGGGGCACGAGCGCGAGCAGATCGTCGGCGAGCGGAAGATCCCGTTCTCCGATTTCGAAGAGATCGAGAAGGCTCTGGAGGAGCGCTTTGGCACGTCTGACCGTGGATGAGATCGCCCGCGCGACGGGAGGCCGGATCGTCTCGGGCGATCCCGGGAAGGAGTGCGCCGGCGCGGCCATCGACTCCCGGGCGATCCAGGGCGGAGAGATCTTCTTCGCCCTGCCCGGCACGCGCACGGACGGCCACCGCTTCGTCAGCACGGCCGCGGCGGCGGGGGCTTCAGCCGTCGCCGTGCAAGAGGATGTGCAGGCTGAAACCGCAATCATCCGGGTCGCGGACACGCTCGAGGCGCTCCAGGACCTCGCCCGCCACGTGCGGTCGCAGGGCGTGCCGCAGAAGCTGGTCGGGATCACCGGCTCGGCGGGCAAGACGACGACCAAGGAGCTGCTCGCGGAGATGCTCTCGCGCCGCTTCCGGATCTCGAAGACGGTGGGGAACCTGAACAACCTGATCGGTTTCCCGCTCTGCCTGCTCAACGTGCCGGACGGCACGGAGTGGATGGTGGCCGAGATGGGGATGTCCACCGCGGGCGAGCTGCGCGAGCTGAGCCTGATGGGGAGGCCCGACGCGGCGGTGTTCACGGTCGTGCGGCCGGTTCATCTGGAGTTCTTCGCCAGCCTGCGGGAGATCGGCGAGGCCAAGTCGGAGCTTCTGGCGGGGCTCGCGCCGGGAGGTCCGGTGGTCGCCAATGCCGACGATCCCGAGGTGGCGCGGATCGCGCGCCGTCAAGTCGATCCCAAGAGGGGGGGACGGGTGGTCTGGTACGGCATCGAGTCGGAGGACGTCGACGTCAAGCTGAGCGGCCTCGCTCCCGGACCCGAGGGGATCGGCAGCCGGTTCCGCCTGGAGGCCGGCAGCGAGAGCGCCGAGGTGAGCCTCCCGCTCCACGGCCTCTACAACGCCGAGAACTGCCTGGCCGCCGCGGCCTGCTCGTGGGCGCTGGGTCTCTCCCTGAAAGAGATCGCCGAAGCCGTGCGCGGCGTGCGGCCGGCCTCGATGCGCGGCGTCGTCCACCGCGGCCGCTTCACGGTCGTGGACGACTCCTACAATTCCAATCCGGCGGCGCTGGCGAAGGCGCTCGAAGGGGCCGCGCTGCTGCCGGGCAAGCGGCGGGTGGCGATCCTGGGCGACATGCGGGAGCTCGGTCCCGAGGGGCCGCGCTTCCATCGCGAGTCGGGCGAGCTGGCGGCGCGGCTCGGGTTCTCGCCCATCCTCGGAGTGGGCGAGCTGTCGCGCGAGCTCGTCGCGGGAGCCTCGGGAGCTGACGCCCACTGGGTGCCGGACGCCGCGGCCGCGGCCGAGTGGGCGGCCGGCGAGGTGCGCGAGGGCGATCTCGTGCTGGTCAAGGCGTCGCGCGGCGTCGGTCTCGAAACGGTGGTCCGCAGATTGGTGGAGGCAAACTGATGCTCTACCACCTGCTCTACCCGCTGCGCGACCTGATCCCGGCGTTCAACGTCTTCCGCTACATCACCTTCCGGGTGGCGGCGGCGGTCGTCACGGCCCTGCTCCTCTCCTGGCTCCTGGGGCCGCGGTTCATCCGCACGCTGCGCCGGCTCTCCGTGGGCCAGAACATCCGCGACGTGGGGCCGCAGGCCCACCAGGTCAAAGCCGGCACGCCCACCATGGGCGGCCTGCTGATCCTGTTCGCGGCCCTGGGCGCGACGCTGCTCTGGGGGAACCTCACGAACGTCTACGTCTGGATCGTGGTCCTGGTCACCGCGGCCTTCGGCGCGATCGGCTTCGCCGACGACTACATCAAGGTGCGCAAGCGGCGCAACCTGGGATTGACGGCGAAGGCCAAGTTCGGTCTCCAGTTCCTGGCTGCCGCGCTCATGGGGGGCGCGCTGCTCTGGCTGCCCGGCTTCGACACGGACATCACCTTCCCATTTTTCAAGCAGCTCTACCTGCCGCTGGGCGCGTTCTACATCCTCTTCGTGATGATCGTGCTGGTCGGGGCGTCGAACGCGGTCAACCTGACCGACGGGCTGGACGGGCTCGCGATCGGCACGACCTCGGTGGCCGCGGCGACCTACGCGATCTTCACCTACATCGCGGGCAACAAGGTGATCGCGGGCTATCTGCAGGTGGCGCACATCCCAGGCGTGGGCGAGGTGTCGGTCTTCTGCGGCGCGCTCTTCGGAGCGGGACTCGGCTTCCTCTGGTACAACTCGCATCCCGCCGAGGTCTTCATGGGCGACGTCGGATCGCTCGCGCTGGGCGGCGGCATCGGCGCCGTGGCGGTGCTCGCCAAGCAGGAGATCCTGCTCGTGCTCGTGGGCGGCGTGTTCGTCATGGAGGCGCTCTCGGTCATCGTCCAGGTGGCCTCGTTCAAGCTCCGGGGCAAGCGGGTGTTCCGCATGGCTCCGATCCACCACCACTTCGAGCTGATCGGCTGGGCGGAGCCGAAGGTGATCGTCAGGTTCTGGATCCTGTCGATCCTCTTCGCCCTGCTCTCGCTGTCCACCCTGAAGCTGCGATGAACTCCCGGAGAACACCCTGGGGCAAGGGCCGCTTCGAGCGGGTGCTGGTGTACGGCCTCGGGATGTCCGGCCGCGCCGCCGCGAAGATGCTGCTCGAGCGCGGTGTGTCCGTGGTCGCGGTCGATTCGAAGACGGGCCTCGACGTGTCGGACCTCCAAGCGCTCGGGAAGCTCGAGCTCTGGCCCGGCGGCGAGCCGTCCGAGCTGCCGCCGCCCGCGGGCGGGATCGACGCCGTGATCGTCTCCCCGGGCGTGCCCATGGACAAGCCGCTCCTGATCGATGCGCGGCGCAAGGGCGTGCCGGTGATCGCCGAGGTCGAGCTGGCCGCGCCGTTCTTGAACGGCCCGATCGTGGCGATCACCGGCAGCAACGGCAAGAGCACCACGACCGCGCTCGCCGGCGCCATGCTCAAGGCCGCGGGACATAAAGTGGAAGTCTGCGGCAACATCGGCGATCCGCTGGCGGGGAAGATCGAGGGCCCGGTCGGCCGCGTGTTCGTGGTCGAGCTGTCGAGCTTCCAGATCGAGGGGATCGTAACGCTCAAACCCCGCGCCGCGGCGCTGCTCAACATCGCGCAGGACCACCTCGACCGCTACGGCTCGATGGCCGAGTACGCCGCGGCCAAGAAGCGGCTCTTCCTGAACCAGGACGCGGCCGGCATCGCCGTGCTCAACGCCGACGATCCCGACACGGGCGAGGTCGAGACCCAGGCCCGCAAGCGCTTCTTCTCGCGGCGGGGCCGGGTCGAGGACGGCTGCTATCTCCTACAAGCGGCGAAGAACGGCCGGGTGATCGAGGTCACGCCGGGCGAGCCGGACGTCGATCTCTTCCTGGCTTCGGACGTGCCGCTCGCCGGGGTGCAGAATCTCGAAAACGCGATGGCCGCGGCGCTGCTCGCGCGGGCGATCGGCGCCGAGCCCGCGGAGCTGCGCGTCGGGCTCGCCGGCTTCAAGGGGCTTCCCCACCGGATGGAGCGGGTCGGCGAAAAGGACGGAGTCACCTGGTACAACGATTCCAAGGGGACCAACCCGGCCGCCACCGCGAAATCGCTCGAAGGGTT
>JBJMGZ010000319.1:0-4940 GCA_045807605.1 Thermoanaerobaculia bacterium
TCCCCAGCCCTCCCCCGCTGCGCGGGAGAGGGGGCCGGAGAGGCCATCCTCTGCGGACTCGCAAAATTCAGGGGCAGGGAAAGATCCGCGGCGCCCGCCGCCCCTGGGAGAAGGGACCGGATCCCCTTCCGGACGGCGGACGCCGCTTCAGGGATGAGCCGCTACGCTTCGGCCGCCTCGGCGGGCACGGCAACCTTGGGCGCCGAGCCCTTCCAGAGCGACCGCAGCCAGGCGGCGAACCCTTCAACACCGAGAGTGATGTACGGCAACACCAGCAACGTCAGAATCGAAGACGAGATCAGGCCCCCCATCACGGTGCGGGCCAGCGGGTAGTAGAAGAGATCCCCCACCGAGGCTCCACCCCAGGCGAGCGGCAGCAGGCCGAGGATCGTGGTCGCGGCGGTCATCAGCACCGGGCGCAGACGGTCGCGCCCCGCTTCGAGGATCGCCTCGTCGCGCGGCATGCCGGCGGCGCGGAGCTGGTTCAGGTGGTCGAGCAGCACGATGCCGTTGTTGACCACGACGCCCATCAGGATCAGCAGGCCGATCTGGGCCATCATGTTGAACGGCGTGCGCGTCGCGGCCAGCAGCCAGACCGCGCCAGGCAGCGCGAAGGGGATCGAGAACAGGATCGCGAACGGCTGCGCCAGCGACTCGAAGAGCGACGCCATCACGATGTAGACCAGCGCCAGCGCCAGCAGGAAGTTGATGGCCATCTGCTGACCCTGGCCGTCCTGCTCCAGGATGCGGTCGTCCCAGGACCAGGAGTAGCCCGGCGGCATGTCGAAGGCGTCCATGAGGGCGCCGATGCGCTCCTTGGAGCCGTCCCAGTCTTTGCCCTCGTAGACCGCCTTGACTTCGGTTTTGACCTTCCGGTTCTCGCGCTGGATCTCCTGCTCGCGCGTGATCACTTCGAAGGCGGCGACGTCCCCGAGCAGCACGGGGGTGCCTCCGGCATTGGTGACCTGGATGCGCTTCAGGTCCTCCAGGCTCGTGCGGTCCTCCTGGCGCAGGGCGAGCCAGGTCTCCACTTCATGATCGCCGGCGTTGAAGCGCCGCAGGCGCATGCCGCCCAGGGTGAACGAAAACAGATTGGAAATGTCCTGCGCGCTCATGCCGAGCCGCATGGCCTTGTCGCGGTCCACCTTGACCTGGACCTCGCGCCGGCCGCGATGGATGGGCGACGTGATGTCCTCCACCCCCGGGACCGTGGCGAGCCGGCGCTCCGCCTCCTCGGCGAGCTTGTTCAGCTCGCCGCTGTCCTGGCCGAAGAACTTGACCGCGAAGAAGGTGCTGCTCCCGCCCGCCTCGGCCGAGTCGTCCTCGAACTGCAGGCGCACGCCCGGGATCCTGGGCAGGGCGCCGCGCAGCTTCGAGCGCAGCTCCTGCATCTCGGGATCGGAGAGGTCCGACCGCGACAGCGTGATCGTCGTGCCCGCCTCGTTCTCCTGGTAATAGCTGTAGAGCCCCTGCACCAGGAAGCGCTCCGCGTTCGCGTTCAAAAACGCCTCGACCTGCTTGACCGCCCGCTCGCTGTCGGACTTGTAGGAGAAGTCCGCGAACTCGTAGTCGATCCGCAGGCGCTCGTTGGTGTTGGCCGAGAACATGCCGGTCGGCACCAGCTTGAGCGCGAAGGGGATGAAGCCCGAGGCGAGCCCCACCACCACCAGCGCGCCGGTCGCCTTGCGGTGGCGCAGGGTCCAGCCGAGCATGCGGACGTAGGTATCCTCCATCCAGGCCACGGAGCGCACCGGCTTCTGCGGCTTGACCTTGAGGAAGTGCGCGGAGACCAGCGGGATCAGGGTGAGCGACGAGAACAGCGATGCCACCATGGCGAGGCTGATCGCGATCCCCACCTCCTTGAGGAAGATCGTGAGCTGGTTGCTCGCGCCCACGATCAGCGGCAGGAAGACGATCAGCGTCGTGGCCGTCGAGCTCGTCACCGCGAGCCAGACGTGGCTCGCCCCTTCGAGCGCGGCTTTCTTCGGATCGCTCTCCTCGCGCTGCCGGCGGTCGATCGACTCCAGCACCACGATCGCGTTGTCCACCAGCATGCCGACGCCGAGCATCAGCCCCATCATGGAGAGGACGTTGAGCGTCTTGCCCAGGAAGTACATGGCGCCGCAGGCCGCGATCACCGAGAACGGGATCGACAGCGAGACGATCAGGGTCGAGTCCAGCCGGCGCAGGAAGAAGTAGAGGACGAGCACGGCGAGGAGGCCGCCCATCATCCCCGAGCTGGTGAGGCCGTCGATCGCGTTCGTGATCTGCTTGGCCTGGTCCTCGAACACGAAGAGCTTCACGCCTTTCAAGAGCGGGTCCTTGCCGATGTCGTCCTGGATCACCTTGCGCACCGCCGTGGCCACCTCGACCGTGTTGGCGGTGGAATCCTTGAACACGTCCAGGGCCACGGCGTAGTCGCCTTCCAGGTGGCGGCCGGTGTCCGCGGGCGGCTCCTCGTAGCGGATCTCGGCGATGTCGCGCAGGAGCAGGCCCTGGTCGTTGACCGGCAGGTTCTCGATGGCCTCGACCGAGCCGAAGGCGCCGAGCGCGCGCGCCGTGTAGCGCAGGCCGCCGGAGTCCACCTGGCCCAGCACCAGGTTCTGCGACGCGCCCTGGAGCCGGTCGATCAGGCCGCCCACGTCCACGTTGTGGGCCTTGACCCGGTCGAGCACGAGGTCGATCGAGATCTCGCGCGGCGCCACGCCCTCGAGGGTGACGCGGGCCACGCCCGGCACGCGCCGGATGCGGTTGACCACGCGGGTCTCCAGCAGGTCGTAGTTCTGCGAGAGGTCGACCCCCTCGGCCGCGATGCGCCCTTCGACCACCGGGATGTCGCTGGTGCTGAAGGAGAAGATCAGCACCTGGCCCACTCCCTCCGGCAGCGTGGGCTTGACCTGGTCCATCTTCTCGCCGACCTGCATGCGGACGACGTCGAGGTCCTTGCCCCAGTCGAACTCCATGTTGATCTCGGCGCCGTCGGCCGTGGAGCGCGAGCGCAGCTTCTTGACCCCGGAGAGCGTGGCGAGCGCCTCCTCCACCGGCTTGGTGATCTCCTTCTCGACCTGCGTCGGGTTGGAGCTCGGGTACGGGATCTGGATGCCGATGAACGGCGCATCCACGTCCGGCAGGTAGGCCAGGGGGAGACGGCTCCAGGCCACGCCGCCGAGCACCAGCACGCTCACCAGCGCCATCAGCGTGGTGACCGGGCGCTTGACGGCCATCTCCGGGAGGCTCATGACGTCACCCCTTCCGGGAGAGAGGGGATGGCTTCGGCGGACTCGGCTCCGGCGCTGGCTGCCACGGTCGCCTCTGCCTCTGCCTTGCGGTCGAGCAGCGTGTAGACGACCGGGATGACGATCAGCGTCAGCACCGTGCCGAGCGTGAGGCCGCCGATCACGGTGATCGCGAGCGGCCGCTGCAGCTCGCCGCCCTCGCCCAGGCCGAAGGCCAGGGGCAGCAGGCCGAGCACCGTGCAGGCCGTGGTCATCAGGATGGGGCGCAAGCGGTTGAGGCCGCCTTCGATCAGCGCCTGCTCCTTGCCCATGCCCTGGTCGCGGAGCTGGTTGACACCGTCGATCAGCACGATGGCGTTGTTGACCACGATGCCGGCGAGCATGACCACGCCGAGGATCGCCACCACGTCGATCGAGTGGCCGGTGAGCGCCAGCGCGCCGATCGCGCCGATGGCACCCAGCGGCACCGTGAACATGACCACGAAGGGATGGATCAGCGACTCGAACTCGCACGCCATCACCAGGTAGACGAGGAAGAGCGCCAGCAGGCCGGCGAGCGTGAGCGACCGGAACGACCGCTGCATCTCTTCCTCTTGACCCGATAGTGACGCCGTCACCCCCGGTGGCAAGGAAGCCCGCCCGATCGCGGCGCGGACGTCCGCGGCCACCTCGCCCATGCTCCGTCCCGACAGGTTGCCCGAGATCACCGCCGCCCGCTTCTGGCCGATGCGCCGGATCTCGCTCGGGCCGTCCGCGGCCGTCACGGTCGCCACGGCCGAGAGCGGGATGGGCACGCCGTCCCGCTGCCCCACGATCAGGCTGGAGAGGTCGTCCGCCGAGGCCTTGCCCATCTCGACGGAGCGCACCCGGATGTCGATCTCCCGGTCCCCCTGCTGGAAGCGGGTCGCGACCGTGCCCTGCACCTTGCTGCGCACCGTCTCGGCCACCTGCGACAGGTCGAGCCCGAGGCGCATGAGCTGCTCGCGGTTGAACGCCACCTGCAGCTCGGGGTTGCCCAGCTCGGCCGTGGTGCGCACGTCGACCAGGCCCGGCACGTTCTGCATGTCGCCGCGCAGCTCGGCGGCGGCGGCGTGGAGCTGGGCCAGGTCGTCGCCGTAGACCTCGGCTTCGATGGGCGTGCGGAAGGTGAAGTAGGACGGCCGTCCGAGCTCGAAGCGCGCCAGCTCGGACAAGGCCAGGCGCTCGCGCAGCTTCGCGGCGACCGCCTCCTCGTCCTCGGGGCTGGTGCCCGGCTTCATCCGCACCTGGATGCGCGCCGCGCTCTCCCCCTCGCTGCCCGACGAGGAGAGCGAGAGGCCGGTGCCGCCGGCCGTGCTGGCAAAGGAGTCGACCCGCGGATCGCCTTCGAGCACCTCCTGGGCGCCGGCGATGAAGCGGTCCGTGGCTTCGAGCGGCGTGCCCTCGGGCAGCTCCACCTTGAAGTAGAACTCCCCCTGGGAGAACTGCGGCACCAGGTTCACCCCCAGCACCGGGATGAGGAGCAGCGACGCCAGGAACAGGGCGAGCGCGAGGCCGAGCACCGTGGCCTTGGAGCGCAGGGCCCAGCGCAGGGCCGGCGGGTAGGACGCGGTGACCCCGGCCAGGCCGGCGTCGAAGGTCCGCGTCACCGGCCGGAAGATCCAGGCGAAACCCTTCCCGATCCCCGCGAGGCCGCGGCGCAACGCCCCGAGCACCGCCGACGGA
>JBJMGZ010000320.1:0-17734 GCA_045807605.1 Thermoanaerobaculia bacterium
CGAAGAGGGATTCCATGATCCGGCTCTCGACGTAGGTGGTGAAGCCTTCGTTGAGCCAGAAGTCGTTCCAGGTGGCGTTCGTCACCTGGTTGCCGGACCAGGAGTGGGCGAGCTCATGCGCCACGAGCGAGACGAGCGAGCGGTCGCGGGCCAGGATCGTGGGCGTCGCGAAGGTCAGGCGCGGGTTTTCCATGCCGCCGAAGGGGAAGCTCGGCGGCAGCACCAGGATGTCGTAGCGGCCCCAGCGGTACGGCCCGTAGAGCTTCTCGGCCGCGTCGATCATGTTCGGCGTGTCGGCCAGCTCCCAGGCGGCCAGCTCGACGACCGAGGGCTCGGCATAGACGCCGGCGCGGGGGCCGAGCGGGCGGAACTCCAGCTCGCCGACCGCGAGGGCCAGCAGGTAGGAGGAGATGGGCTGCGGCATGTTGAAGCGGTAGACGCCGTCGGCGCTCTTCTTCGTGGGGTTCTCGGCGCTCATGACCGCGAGCAGGTCCTTGGGGACACGCACGGTGGCCTCGTAGGTCATGCGCACGCCCGGCGTGTCCTGGCAGGGCACCCAGGTGCGGGCGAGGATGGCCTCGGATTGCGTGAGCAGGAACGGCCGCTTGCCCGATGCGGTCTGCTCCGGATCGAGCCATTGCAACGCCGCGGCGTCCGGGCTGGTCACGTAGTCGACGTGGACCCACTTCGTGTCCGGCCTGATCTGCACTTCGAGCGGCCGGCCGAGGAACTTGACCGGCTCGCCGAGGGTGAACTGCGCTTCTGCGCCATCATCCAGGGTGACCTTACCGATGGTGAGGTCGCGGGTGTCGAGCCAGAGGCGGTCGGCTCCCGTGCGGTGGTTCAGGCGCAGGCTGGCGCGGCCGGCGAGCTGCTTCTTGTCGAAATCCACATTCAGGTCGAGCTTCAGGTGCTCGACCGCGACCTCGTCCGGGTGCGAGAAGGAGTGCGGATCGCGCGTCGCGGCCGTGAGCTGGGGGGCCGGAGCCGGCGGCGTGACCGCCGGGGCGGCCGGGCGCGGCTGATCCGCGCAGGCCATGAGCCAGGGCAGGACGCCGAAGAAGAGCAGCAGGGCAAAGAGCTTCATGGCAGGGTCACCTCGAAGTGGGGCGGAAAAGAGATGCCCCGGGTGGGGGGATTCTACCTCCGGGGGCGAGTTTCCGCTGGGAAGGGTATAGGATGGAGCCACTTTTCGAATAAGGATTGATTATGGGGATGAGATCCGTCACCGCCTCCAAGGGTATCAATGGTGCCCGGCAGCTCCTGGAATCTGGGATTACAGCTTTCCCTTTGCTCCCTCTCCGCCTGTCCTTTCTCGCCAGACTGGGGCCGGCCGCGACTTGGGGCCTATTCGCGGCGCTGGTTCTGGTTCCCTTCTTGGCGGTCCTGATCCAGAGCAAGGCCAACATCTGGCTTTATGGAGCGCTGGGAGCCGCCGCGGTGGGCATCTTCCTCTGTAACTGGGGCGCGATCGTCGGCTTGCATGCGCTTTTGGCATCCTGCGAGTCCTTCGAGAGCGTCCTGGAAGGAGATCGGGAAGAGATCCGGCGGGAGTTTCGCAGACGCATATGTGGCGCCTGCTCCCTCCCCAGGACGGTGCTGGGTGGCTTGACCATGGCGTTCCTTATTACTGGCGCCCTCTTTTTGCAGAACTCGACCGCTGCTGCGACGGCGTTCTCGCGATCTTTCTCGGAGGTCCACTACCTCTTGATCTTCCTCTCGGCCTTCGGAATTGGTGTGGGCCACGTCTGCATCTTCTGCCTGCTCCGCCTCGCTCTTATCGTCGACGAGCTCGGGCTCCGCAGGCTCCACTCGGTGGTCCGAGTGTATGACCTCTCGCAAGGCTACCTCCGGCTCGCTTCGATGTGCCTGCTGGTTTACGTCAACTACTTGTTTTATCTCTACTTCATGTGGCTGGGCGGCGTGCGCTTCTCGCCGCTCGTCAACGGCTTGGCGGCAGCGGTGGGAGCGATCGTACTGGTCGTCTACATCTATCCTCAACTGGTGATCCACAAGGCGCTCAAGACGAACCGAAGGCGCCTTATCGACGAGGCGGTCGCACATCTCGAGGAGATTACGGCAAGGGAAAGCCCCAGTTCTTCCGAGCAAAAGGAGGAGATCATCAAGGCTCTCGACTACCTCGCTCGTGTCGAGGCCACTCCCACGTGGGGGTTTCAATTGAAGGAGCTTGCCGCAGTGTTCATCGGCTACATGATTCCGTTCCTTACGTTCTTGCAGGCTCAGGGGGGGCTGTTGAAGTCATTGCTGTGACTGAGCGCTCTGGTATAATGCCATCGAAGTGGGCGATGAAGTGAGAGAGAACGAGCAACTGGCTGCTTCCTATGCGGTTGCGGAGGCCATTGCCGCCAAAGATCAGAACAACCTGTACGTAGTCAGCCGTTACTTCGCGGATCCCGAAAAATACCGGGCCTTCTGTGCCCTCTATGCGGTGATGCGCTTGGTTGACGACCGCATTGATGAGATCCCGTCGCGGACCACACTAACGCTGGAGGCGAGGGCTTTCGAGCATGGAGTGGTCGAGTTCTGGGAACGAGCCGTCGACGTGTGTAGAGCTGGCGCCGCCCCCGTTCCAGCCGGGGTCCCGGAGGGCATGAACATCCCGGACCTCCTGCCCGCCTTCGCCGATGCGAGCCGGCGCTTTCCCGTGCCGGGAGTGCTGTGGCGGAACTTTTTCAACGCCATGCACCAAGACCTCGAAGGTCAGCGGTTTGCCACGTTCCGTGACTTCCTGGATTATGCCGAGGGCGCTGCCGTAGCGCCGACCACAATCTTTCTCTATCTGATAGCGTCACGCAGCCCCGCCTCCGGTGGGGCGTATCGCCTTCCCGAGGGCTTCGACCTGCTCGGCAGCGGACGCCACCTGGGTATTTTTGCGTACCTGGGGCACATCCTGCGCGACCTTGCTGCCGACTTGGCAACAGGCAGAGAGGGGCTCCTTTATCTCGCAGCGGACGACCTGGAAGCATTTGGTATCACGGAGGAGATGCTCTTTGCCGATCTCGCGAAGCGTCAAGCAAGCCCGCAGTTGCGCGCATTGGTCGATGAGCTGGTTGAACGCGCGCGCGCGCGCCTCCGGCACGGGCGCAGGCTTCTCCAGGTTCTCGACGGCACTCTGACTTCCGACTGTGCCTTCATTCTTGAGCTGATCGTGACGCTTTATCAGGAGGTAGTTGACAGGATCGTCGCCTGCTCCTGCGACCCGCTTGCAGGGAGACACCACTTGAGCCTCGGAGACAAGAAGCGAATTGCCTTCCGGCTCGCAAAGCAGGGTGGCTTCTTCTCTGCAGCGGACCAAGCCGACCCTATCGAGATGGACCAGAGCTAGTAGCCTGCCCTTACCCTTCGACCACGGTCCCCGGCACCTCTTCGCCCAGCAGCGCCCGTTCGAGCAGCCCCGGGGTGAGCCCGTTCAAGAGCAGGGAGCGGATGCCGAGGCGGGTCAGGGCGAGCGCGGTCTCGACGCGGTGGCGCATGCCGCCGGTGACGTCCGTGCCCGCGGGCGCGCCGATCGATTCCAGAGCCTCCTCGAAGCCGTCCGCGGAGAGGTGGGGAAGGGTGCGGCCCTGACCGTCGTAGACGCCGTCGGTCTCGCCCAGCCAGAGCGCCCGGCGGACCGGGAGCCGATGGGCGAGGATCTCCAGCATGCGCTCGGTCGAGCAGATCGCGACCCCCTGGTCGAGGTCCATCACCACGTCGCCGTAGACCACGGGCAGCAGGCCGTTCTTGAGCGCCAGGAGGAGCGGCTTGAGCGCCAGGTCGGGCTTTCCGTTCTTGAAGATCAGGCAGCTCGACGGCGCGATCGAAAAGGGGGCGAGACCGGCGTCGAGGAGCTTGTCGAAGACCTCGCGGTGGAGCGCGGCGGCGCGCTCCTGGGTGCGCGAGATGCCGGCGAGCTGGGCGGGGGAGGTGAGACCGCCGGCGATGCCGTGCTCCTGGGCCGCGACGTGGCCGAACGAGCCGCTGCCGTGGCCGAGGACGATGCGCTCGGGGATGCGGGCCGAGGCGCGGGCGATCTCCCCGGCCAGGCGGGCGATCACCTCGGGCCGGGCGGTCTCCCGGAGCGACTTCTCGGTGATCAGGCTGCCGCCGAGCTTGAGGAGGATGATTTCCATGAGCTTGAATGTAGGGGAGGGGTTTACCCCCTCCCGGGCGGGGGCAAGCCCCGCCCCTACATAGAGCCTCTAAAACAGGTGCGTGGTCTCGTGCTCGGGGCCGTCGCCGACGCTGTCGCGGATCACGAAGCCGACGGCGGGGAGGTCTTCCAGGCGCTCGGCCACCTCGTCCTCGGAGTCGGGATCGCAGATCACGTGCACGTTGGCGCCGGCATCCAGGGTGGCCCAGGCCGCGAGCCCTTCCTGGCGCAGCTCGCGCACGGCGCGCAGCACGGCGACCGTGCCCGGGCTCCAGTAGAAGATCGGCGGCTGCGAGGTCATGGCGATCATATGGAGATCGGTCGACTCCTCCTCCAGGACCGGCCCGAGGAGCTCGAAGTCGCGGGTCTCGATGGCGCGGCGGACCTTCTGCAGGCGCTCGGGCAGGAGCTCCAGGCGCTTCGTGTAGTAGGGGCTGGAGTGGGCGAGGCGGTGGCCGTCCCGGGAGGAGACCACCTTGGGGCCGATCTCGACCACGGCGATCACGTCGCGCAGGTCCCAGTGCGAGGCGTCGGCGAGCTGGATGGCGTAGCTCGGCTCGTCGTCAATCCCGCCGGTATTGCCCGCCCCGCCGATGCTGTCGGGGTCGGGCCACTCCACGTAGCCGCCCAGCACCGAGCGCGCGGCCGAGCCCGAGCCGCTGCGCCGCGAGAGCTGCGACAGCTCCCTGGCCGGCGCGTCCTTGCGGCCGAGGGCGCCGGCCGCGGCGAGCGTCAGGGCCGCGAAGCCGGACGCGGAGGAGGCCAGCCCGGCCGCGCTCGGGAAGGTGTTGCGCGTGGCCACCCGGAACGGCTCCTCGCGGCCGGCCCACTGCCGGACCCGGTCGAGCTGCTCCACGACGCGCCGGTTGAACTCCGCATCCGGCGAGCCGAAGCCGCCGTCGGGCTCGCTCAGCCAGACCTCGTCGTGCCCGCCGTCCAGGATCTCCACCGTGCACCGGGTGACGCAGTGGTCGAGGGTCATGGAGATGGACGGGTTCATCGGCAGGGCGCGCTCCAGGTCCCGGGCGCCCCAGTACTTGATGAACGCGATGTTGGCCGGAGCGGCGACGGTGGTCTTGCTCATCCAGCAGCCTCCTCGCGGAACCCGGGGGCTCCGAGGTGAACGGCGTGAAAAGGAAAAGATTTCAACATGGTGCAGCGCTGCAGCTTCCCGGGGTCGGGATGATAAACCAGAAGCGACCCGGCGCCCGGCCCGGCGAGCGATCCCGCGCCCGAGATCTTGGCTGCGCCGCCCGCGGCCTCGATCTGCCGGACGGCGGAGCGAACCTCCTCGGGGACGACCCCCAGCGCCTCCAGGCAGACCTGCGCCTGGCAAAGGAGATGCAAGGCGCGGTCCCGGTCCTCCTCCTGCCGCTCCAGCTCCTCGCGGAACGCGACCGTCGCGGCCTCGATCCGGTCGAGGACCGCCTCGATCCCGGCCGGATCGGCCTCGCGCCGGGCGCGCACGGCCGCGACCACCGCCCCGGTGGCCTCGGGCGGCATCCCGGTATCGTAGACCCGGAGCCGGGCGAGGAGGGGGGAGCGGACCCTCACCGTCTCGATCTCCAATCCGCTCGGCCCGCGATGCGCCCAGAGCACGCCGCCGCGCAGGATCGCGGCGCCGTCCACTCCGGATGGATTGCCGTGCTGCCGGCGCTCCACCTCCAGGGCCAGGCGCTCGACCTGTCCAAGATCGACCGGCGCTCCCATCCAGGAAAAGGCTCCCGCCAGTACCGCCACGGCCGTGGCCGCGGAGCTGCCGAAGCCGGAGCCGACGGGGAGGTCGGAGTCGATCCGCAGGCTCAATCCCCCGTCGGGCTCGCCCAGCAGGCCGACCGCCTCGCCGAGCGCGGCCTTGACGACATGCGCAGGGTCTTCGCCACGCATCTCCCTGAAGCTCGCGGGGTCAGGATGAAGCGCGTACTCGCTCCAGCGCTCGCGGGCCGCCGCGGCGTAGGCGCGGACCTCCCCCCAGGAAAGGTGCTCCAGGTGGCCCAGACCGGGAAGGTGCAAAACCACAGAGCCTGGATTCCCACGGGTGAGCCTCACCCGGAGGCGGAGGTCGATGGCCGCGACCAGGGCGGGGCGGCCGTAGACCACGGCGTGCTCCCCCATCAGGATCAGCTTGCCGGGGGCCGAGACGGTGAGGGACCGCACCGCCTAGGGGATGGGCAGGCCGGGGACCTCGCCGCGCCCGAGCTTCTCGTGGGCGCGCGCCAGGTCCTGCGAGGTGAAGGCCGCCATGAGCGACAGCTCGCCGGCGAGCACGACCGCGCCGAGGATCTCGGCCAGGCGGATGACGGCCTCGCCGCGGCGCTCCGGGTCGGGGGAGACGCCGAGCATGGCGAGCGCCTCGCGCTGCGTGTCGAGCGCGGTGCCGCCGCCCACGGCGCCGAGCGGCACGTCGGGCATGTAGATGGAGGCGAAGACCGAGTCCGGCCCGCGCGACTCGATGCAGGTCACGCCCATGGAGCCCTCGACCACGTGCGCGGGGTCCTGGCCGGTGGCGATGAAGAAGGCCGCGAGCACGTTGGCGTAATGCGCGTTGAAGCCCATGGAGCCGGCGGCGATCGAGCCCAGCAGGTTCTTGCGGTACTGGACCTCCACCAGGTCGCGGGCGTTGCTCTTGAGCTGGTGGTGGAGGATCGGGGCCTCCAGCAGGACCTCGGCATAGATGCGCTTGCCGCGGCCCTCCTGGAAGTTGATCGCGGCCGGCTTCTTGTCCACGCAGTAGTTGCCCGACAGGGCCACGCAGGGCACGCCGGTCTGGGGTTCGATGAGGTCGTTGACCGCGCGGTCGCAGGCGATGGTCGCCATGTTCATGCCCATGGCGTCGCCGGAGTCGAAGCGGAAGCGCAGGAAGACCGTGGTGCCGAAGGTGTACGGCCGGACCTCCAGGAGCTTGAGGTGCCGGCTGGTGTCCTCGGTGATCCTGCGGATCTCCGCGTCGTGGTCCTGGATCCACTGCAGGAACCACTGGGTCTGCACGATGCCGGAGGTGCGGAACACGGGCGCGCGGGTCATGCCCACGTCCTCGACGCGGACGACGGCGCCGCCGGCGTGGGTGATGGCCGAGCAGCCGCGGTTGGTGCTCGCCACCAGGGCCGCCTCGGTGGTGGCGAGGGGCACCCAGAAGTCGCCGTCGGCGCAGCGCCCGCGCACGCGCAGCGGGCCCACCACGCCCATGGGCACCTGGGCCACGCCGATGAAGTTCTCGCAGTTGCGCTTGGAGGCGCGCTGCACGTCGAGCGAATGGTGCGCGATGTTGTCGAGCGGCGTCTGCGTCATGCGCTCCAGGGCGCGCCGGCGGATCTCCGCCGCCTCCTCGGCGGGGAGGTCCTTGGGAAGCTCGTGGAAGCGCAGCTCCCGGCGCACGAGGGAACGGACCAGCTCTTCGCGCCGCGACGTCGGCAGTTGGATCGGGTTGCTCATCAGAAGGACCCTTTTCGAAGCTCGACGGTTCGAAGCCCCGCGATCGTTTTGACACCCAGGCAGAACATGCAGATCTTGAGCTCGCGCACGATGCGCCGCACCTTGTCGGCCACCTTTTCGGGCGACTCCGTGGCCGCGGCGAGGAACGGGTACGCCATGCCGCCCAGGTCGGCTCCCAGGGCGAGGGCCTTGGCCAGGTCGAGGCCGTTGCGCAGGCCGCCGCTGGCGATCACCGTCACCCCCTCGACCCGGCGGACCTCCTGGATCGACAGCGGCGTCGGGATGCCCCAGCCGGCGAACAGCTCGCCCAGGTCGAGCTCGCCGGAACGGGCCGCCTCGATGCGCGCCCAGCTCGTGCCACCCGTGCCCGCGGTGTCCAGGATGCGGACCCCGACGCCGGCCAGGGCGCGCGCCACGCTCTCGGACAGGCCGCTGCCGACCTCCTTGGCCACGACCGGCACGCCGACGCCGCGCACCACCTCGGCGATCTTGGGCAGCAGTCCGGAAAAGTCGCACTGCCCCTCGGGCTGGAGCGCCTCCTGCAACGGATTGAGGTGGAGCGCGAGCGCGTCCGCTCCGATCATCTCGACCGCCTGCCGGCACTGCTCGACGCCCATGCCGTAGTTGAGCTGCACGGCGCCGAGGTTGGCCAGCAGGGGAGCGGTGGGAGCGGCCTCGCGGACGCGGAAGGTATCAGCTTTCTCCGGATCCTCCAACGCTTTGCGCTGCGAGCCGACCCCGACCGCGACGCCGGTGGCCTCGGCCGCGGCAGCCAGGTTGCGGTTGATCCGGCCGGCGATCTCGGTGCCGCCGGTCATGCAGGAGATGAGCAGGGGGGCGGACAGGCGCCGGCCCAGGAACTCGACCGCGGTGTCGACCTCGGCCATGTCGATCTCGGGTAAAGCAGCGTGGCCGAAGCGGTAGTCGTCCCACCAGCTCTCGCCGAGCTGCATGCGCGAGTCCAGGGCCAGGCGGATGTGCTCGGCCTTGCGGTCGCGAAGGTCGGTCATCGCGACGCTCAAAGCTCGCGCTCCCAGAGGTAGTCGAGCAGCCCTGCGAGGAAGAGCCGGCCCTCCGGCCGCAGCCCGCCGAGCCCTTCCAGGGCCTGCCGCGCGGCGAGCAACCGCTCGTCGATCATGGCCTCGACCCGGGCGCGCGCTCCGGTCTCTTCGAGGATGCGCTGCACCCGCGCCACGTCGCCGGGCGTGACATCGGGGTCCCCGAGGGCCTCTTCGAGCGCCTCGCGCTGCTCCGGCGTGGCCGCGGACAGGGCGTGGTGGACCAGGAAGGTGAACTTGCCCTCGCGCAGGTCGTCGCCCACGGGCTTGCCCACGGTCTCGGCCTTGCCGAACATGCCGAGCAGGTCGTCCTGGAGCTGGAAGGCCTCGCCCACGGCCGCGCCGTAGCGCGACAGCGCCGCCATGACGTCGGGCGCGCAGCCGGCGAGGATCGCGCCGAGCTGCACCGGCCGCTCGGCCGTGTAGCGGCCGGACTTGAGGCGCAGCACCCGGGTCAGCTCCTCCTGCTTCGCGCTGCGGCGCTGGGCCACGAGCAGCTCCAGGTACTGGCCGCCGATGACCTCCTCGCTCATGGCCGCGAAGCAGCGGGCGAGCTCGGGCCGGCCCGCGGCCGCGCCGGAGGCCAGCTCGACCGCCCAGGTGTGGGCCAGGTCGCCCAGCAGGATCGCCACGGAGAGCCCGAAGTCGCGGGCGTCGCCGTGGAACCCGCGCTGCCGGTGGGCGTTCCTGAAGCGCACGTGCGCCGCGGGCTGGCCGCGCCGGATTTCGGCATGATCCATGATGTCGTCGTGGATCAGGAGATAGGTGTGCAGGAGCTCGGTGGCGAGCGCGAGGGGGAGCACCTCGGCGTCGGACGCGCCGCCGCAGGAGCGGTAGGCGTGATAGACCAGGGCCGGGCGCACCCGCTTGCCGCCATGGACCACGAGCTGGCCGACGCCCTCGATCAGCTCGAGCATCTCGGGGGAGCCGGCGTCGGACGCCGCTCGCCTCTTGGCCTCGAGCCAGCCGTGCAGCTCGCGGTCGAGCCTCTCCCGGAAGCCCTCGAGGAGCGCCGGAAAGCCGTCCGGAACCGGATGCGGCTCGGAAGCCGCCGTGGACAGTCCCATGCCTGGAGTTTCGCTCTCTTTCGTCTGTTCGCCAGGTAGTGGCCCGCAGAGCATAACCGAACTGCCCCTGCGGAAAGTTCCCCGGGCGTGCGCTTCGGGGGTATTCTAGACGGAGAGCACTTTGCGATGCAAAGTGACCCACTTCCTGGCGGGTTGCGCTCCCGCCTGGCGTAGATACGGAGGACTGGCGCGCTCCGGCCGGCTGGCCGTACCATGTAAGGTAGGAAAGCCCTGAGAGACGATGCGCGGTCCTAAAGAACCGAAGGACGAGATGATCGACGCTGTTCAAGACACTTCTGCGTCCCGTACGAGCCCGGCTCCGGCCGAGCTGGAGGAGCTGCTGGCGCTCCCCGGGGTGCTGTCGCTGGCCGCCGACCTGCCGGCGGCCGAGCTGTTCCCGATGAGCGCCGTGGCGCAGGCCTCGGCGCGCCTGCTCGGCGCGCCGGAATATGGCGCTCCCTTCCAGCCGCTCAAGACCCATATCGTGGAGCTGATGGCCATGCGCGGGGTCCGCTGCCGGCCGGAGCAGATCGTGCTCACCACCGGCGTCGAAGGTGCCCTGGACCTCCTCGGCCGCCTGCTCCTGGCGCCCGGCTCCCCGGTGCTGCTCGAGGAGACCCTGTCGGACAAGATCCGCGCCGCGATCCCCCCGGAGGCCGAGATCCTCACCGTCTCCACCGATCCCGGGACCGGCATCGACGTGGACCAGGTGGAGGCGCTCCTCGCGGGAGGCGCCCGGCCCGCGTTCCTCTACGTGATGCCGGAGGGGCACAACCCGCTCGGCGTGAGCCTGAGCCTGGAGAAGCGGCTGCGTCTCCTCGAGCTGGCCCGCGCGTACGAGGTGCCGATCCTGGAGGACGACACCTTCGGCTTTCTCTCCTACGACGGGCATCCGGAGCCGCCGCTGCGCGCGCTCGACGCGAGCTGGGTGGTCTACCTCGGCTCCTTCTCCATGCTCCTCGCCCCGGCCCTGCGCGCCGGCTGGATCGTCCTGCCCGACGCTCCGCCCGCGCGGCTCGCCCTGCTGGCGGACGCCGCGGAGCTCGACGTGCCCTCGTTCAGCCATCGCACGATCTCAGCCTTCCTGGAGGCCGGGTATCTGCCCGAGCACCTGGAGAACATCCGGGCCGCCTACCGCCGCCGCCGGGACACCCTCCTGCGCAACCTGCAGGAGCACTTCCCAAGAGGAGCGCGCTGGAGCCATCCGTCGAGCGGCCTCTACGTCTGGGTGGAGCTGCCGGGAAAGATCACGTCGACCGAGCTGCTGCGCGACGCGGTGACGCTGGAGAACGTGGCCTTCGCGCCCGGCCCCGTGTTCGCGGCCCGGGGTGGCGGCCACGCCGACCAATCCCTGCGCCTGAGCTTCGGGAGCAACCCGCCGCACCGGATCGAGGAGGGGGTGCTGAGGCTGGCGAGGGTGCTCCAGACGAAGCTGGGCTGAGCCTGGAAAACGACCCGGGCCGGCCCGCCGGCCGCCTCGGAGGGAGGGAAGGCGACCGACGGGACCGGCCCGTTGGCGTAAGGTGACAGCGAGAGACCTACGAGCTGTCGCCCGCGGGTTCGCCGTCACCCTCCGGACGTCTTTCGAACGCCCGGTGCATGTAGCGGATCAGCTTGTGAAAGCCGTCGAGGAGCTGCCCGAAGGCGCGCTCCAGCTCCGGCGGCAGCGGCTCCGTCTGCCCGAGCACGCTGTACAGATCCGGGAACCCGCGCTCCCGCCCGCCGCCCGGCTCCGCTTCGAACCGGCCCGGCCGCAGGGCGGCCGGCCGGCCGTTCACGATCTGGATGGCGTTGTGCAGGTCGTGCAGGTCGCACCCGAGGGTGCTCAGCAGCTTCTCCAGCGTCTCCAGAGATGGCCGTTGCCGACCCGTCTCGTACGCCGAGAGCATGCCTTTCGTAATGCCGGCGGCTTCCGCCACCTGGTACTGCTTCTTGCCGAGTCGGTCCCTGAGCCAGCGCAGCGCCTGGCCGAGGCCGTTCAGAACGCTAGTGGCCACGGCTGATGTCTCCTGAGGTTGAGTACGGTTCTCTCCAACATGGGAGAAGCATAGGCGTAACAAGGGCGTAAGTCAAGCGTACCGGTGGCGGAAGTTACGCCCCTGATAGCATGCCCTTCCATGGTCGATCTCGCAGTCGATCTCGCCGCTATCCGCGAAGCCCGGGACCGCCTCGGGACGCATGTCCGGCGCACGCCCCTGCTCCGCGCCGTGGGCTTGCGGGACACGCCCCCTGGCCGGCTGACACTGAAGCTGGAGTCCTTGCAGGTGACCGGCTCGTTCAAGGCGCGCGGCGCCACGAACAAGGTGCTCTCCCTGCCTCCCGGGGAGGTGCGGAAAGGGCTGGTGACCGCCTCCGGCGGCAACCACGGGCTGGGGGTGGCTTACGCCGGCTGGCTGACCCGGGTGCCGGCGAAGATTTTTCTCCCCTCGAACGTGCCGCCTTCCAAGGTCGCCCGCCTCGAAAGCTGGGGAGCGGAAGTGGTGCGGGAGGGAGCAGTCTGGGACGAGGCTGACGTGGCCGCGCGCGAGGTCGCGGAGCGCGAGAGCCTGACCTACATCCACGCTTTCGCCGACCCGGCGGTCGTGGCGGGTCAGGGAACGATCGGACTGGAGATCCTGGAGGACGCTCCCGAGACGGACGTGCTCCTGGTGGCGATCGGCGGCGGCGGGCTGATCTCGGGGGTGGCCACGGCCGTGAAGGCTCTCGCTCCACGGGCGCGGGTCATCGGGGTGGAGCCGGTGGGGGCGCCGACGCTCTACGAGAGCGTGCGGGCGGGTGCCGTGGTGGAGCTCGAGCGCATCGCCACGGCCGCCAACACCCTGGCGCCGCGCCGGAGCGCCGGGCTGAACCTGCGGATCATCCAGGACACGGTGGAGCAGATCGTGCTCGTCACCGACGACGAGATGCGGGAGGCGGCGCGCTGGCTGTGGCTGGAATTCGGCCTCGCCACCGAGCTGTCCGGCGCCGCCTCCGTGGCCGCCTGGCTGAGCGGCAAGGTGCGGGTGGGGCAGGGGGAGAGCGTCTGCGGTCTCGTCTGCGGCGCGGGTAGCGAAGGGGTAGGCTAGGGGGCACGGCCGTGCGCCCCTAGCCTTTGCGCTACTTGAGCCGTCCGGTCGCCCGCGCCATGGAGATCCTGCCCACGTGCTGGAGGGCGAGGCCTCCGGCGGCTTCGAGGAGCCAGGCGAAGTCGTAGGGCGAGGCCAGGAGCGCGTCGAGCACGTTCAGGGCCGCGACGAGCTCCTCGTCGAACAGCCGGACGTGGCCGGCGAGCTCGCCGGAACGGTACACCGGAAAGCCCCGGCCGGAGTCCTCGTCCTTGCCCAGGCGGTAGCGCTTCTCCCGCCCCGTGCCGGGCAGGACGGCCGCGGCGATCTGGGCGATCTCCACGGCCTCGAAGACGGCGTAGGGCTCGTCGCCCCGGGCGAGGTCCTCGGCCGACCGCAGCACGGCGTGACCGCCCTGGCGCCGCGCCTCCACGCTCCAGGGGCCGGCGTAGTCGGCCTCCGCCGCGGTGACGGGCTCGTCCCGCTCGTCGAGCAGGGCGAGGTAATCCTCCACGAACGCGTTGTTGCCAATCGATTTGTTCGTCACGACCGCTCCTCCCGAAAGATGTTTACGCCTTCGTTACGCCTGCAAGCGTAAGAGAAGGCGGAGCGGAAGTCAACAACTTTTATAGCGCCGGGCGATCACGTCGCACAGCCGCCGGATGCCCTCCTCGATGGCCTCGGGCCTGGGGTACGAGAAGTTGAGTCGCATCGACCTCTCGCCGCCGCCGTTCGGGTAGAAGGCGGAGCCCGGCACGTACGCCACCCTCTCCTTGAGAGCGTCGGGGAAGAGCTCCCGCGAGCTCATCCCTTCCGGCAGCGTCAGCCACAGGAAGAGACCGCCCGCGGGGCGGGTCCAGCGCACGCCCGGCGGGGCATGGCGGTCGAGGGCAGCGAGCATGGCGTCGCGGCGCTCCCGGTAGACCTGGCGCACGAGCCGCACATGCCGGTCGAGGAAGCCGCCCCGGGCGGTCTCGCAGGCGACCATCTGGGTGAAGGTGCTGGTGTGGAGGTCCATGCCCTGCTTGCACTGCACCAGCTTCTCCATGACCTCCTCGGGCGCCACCACCCAGCCCAGGCGCAGGCCCGGCGCCATGACCTTCGACATCGTCCCCAGGTAGATGACGCCGCCGCGGAACTTCGTGCCGCCGTTGCAGCCGTGGTGCTCGGCGTCGATCTGGACCAGCGGCGGCAGGTGGTCGCCCTCGTAGCGCAGCTGGCCGTAGGGGTCGTCCTCGACGATCGGCACGCCGTGACGGGCGGCGAGCTCGACCAGCTTCCAGCGCCGCTCCACGCTCAGGGTGACGCCGGACGGGTTCTGGAAGTTGGGCAGGATGTAGAGGAACTTCGGGCCGGCGCGCAGCGCCTCTTCCAGGGCCGCCATGTCGAGCCCGTCGTCGTCCATGGCGACCGGCAGATACTGGGCCTGGTAGGCCGTGAACGCCTGCAGCGCGCCCAGGTAGGTGGGCTCCTCGGTCAGGATGCGGTCGCCCGAGTTGATGAAGACCTTGCCGAGCAGATCGAGCGCCTGCTGCGCGCCCGACGTGATCAGGATGTTCGCCGGCGTCACGTGGATGCCATAGCGCCCCATGTGCCGGACCAGGAGCTCGCGCAAGGGGAGGAACCCCTCGGTCGTGCCGTACTGGAGAGCCTGGGCGCCGTGCTCCTCCAGGACCCGGTCCGCGGCGGCCTCGATCTCGGCCACCGGGAAGACCTCCGGAGCGGGCAGCCCGCCGGCGAAGGAGATGATCTCGGGATCGGCGGTGACCTTGAGCAGCTCGCGGATGGCCGAGCTGGTCATGCCCCGGGTGCGCAGGGCGAAACGGTCGCGCCAGGGGGTATCCGCGGCGGCGGGTTGTCCGTCGGGGCGGGCGACGGCGTCCACGAACGGCTCGAGGGCCGGATCTTCCACTTGCAGCTCCATGAGTCTCCTCCCGGAAGGTAGACCAGCACCCTTTTTCTAGCCTGCGGAAGGGGAGATGCACCACCTGCTCCGGGGTAGGGAAGCAGGCGCGCGGGGGTGGGTCAGAAGTCGCCGACGAAGCCGATCTCGGGCTCCAGGCGATGGCCGGTGCGCCGCTCGACCACCTCCTGGACGTGGGCGATCAGCGCGCGGACGTCGGCGGCGGTGGCTCCGCCCGTATTGATCAGGATGTTGGCGTGGCGGGGGGTGACCATGGCGCCGCCGATCCGCGTCCCCTTGAGGCCGCACTCGTCGATCAGGCGGCCGGCGCCGATCCCTTCGATCTTCTTGAAGATGGAGCCGGCGCTCGGCTCGGTCTCCAGGGGCGGGTGGCGCTCGCGCCGCCACTGGAGGTTCTCCTCCATGACCCGGCGCAGGCGGACCGGGTCGTCCGGCCGGAGCTGGAAGGTGGCGGCGAGGACGACGTCCCGGCGGTGGTGGAGGATCGAGTCGTCGTAGCCGAGCTCGAGATAGTCGACGCCCACGGTCTTGCGCTCGCCCTCCTCGGCGAGGATCTCGGCACAGCAGATCACCTCCGCGATGAACATGGTCCGCTCGCGCGCCGGGGCCGGGGCCAGGAAGTGGAGGTTCTGCCAGAGCGCTCCGCCCACGGTCGAGGGGATGCCCACGTAGTGCTCCAGGCCGGAGAGCCCATGGGAGACCGCCAGCTCGATCAGCTCCGGGTAGACCACCGCGCCGCTCTCCGCCCACACCCTGCCGTCCGGGAGGACCTCCATGTGCCGGGCCGCGTTGCGGATCACCAGCCCGCGGAAGCCGCGGTCGCCGATCAGGATGTTCGCGCCCATCCCGAGGAGGAAGAAGGGGACTCCGAGCTCGCGCGCCGCGAGGATCGCCCGCGCCAGCTCGTCCGCGGTCCGCGGCTCGTAGAAGAGGTCGGCCGGCCCGCCGATCCGGAAGGTGGTGTAGGGGGCGAGGATCTCGTCCCGCCGCACCCGGTCCGGCCCGAGGGCATGGAGCAGGGACTGTCCGGAGCCGTCGCGCATCGGAGGGGGAGTATAGGAGATGGACCGCACGATGGACCGCACGATGGACCGCAGATACCGGGCTGTGCGAAGATGCCCCGCCCGTCCCATGGAAAGCATCCGGCCTCCCGGCCTCCCCGCCGTGGCGGCGGTATCGACCGCCGGCCGCGTCCCGGCCCTCGCCCTCGCGGGCTTCGGGCTGCTGGTCCTGGTGCGTGCCCTGACGCTGCCGGGCAGCCTCTGGGAGTTCGACGAGATGCTCTTCGCCCTCTCGCTCGAGCGCTTCGAGCCCTGGGCCTACCATCCCCATCCCCCGGGCTACCCGCTCCTGGTCGGACTGGGCAACCTTTTCGAGATCGCCTTCCGGGACCCGTTCCGGAGCCTCGTCGCCCTGAGCTTCGTCTCCTCGCTGGTCAGCTATCCCGCGCTGGTGTCGGCCTTCCGCCGCATCGCGGGCTCCGGGCAGGTTGCGGTCGCCGGGGCCCTGCTCTTCCTGCTCTCCCCCGTGATGCTCGTGCAGGGGCCGCTGCCGATGTCCGATCCGCCGTCGCTGATGTTCCTCTGCCTTGCTCTCGCGGCAGCGGCCGGGCTCGCCGCCGCCGCGGAAGACGGTGGAGCCGGAGCGGCGATCGCCCTCGGAGCCTGCGCCTCGGCGGCCGTCGGCTGCCGGCCGCAGCACGCGGTGGCCGTGATCCCCATGCTCGTTGTCGCGCTGTGGCGGGTTCCGCGCCGGCGGCGCGCCGAGACCCTGGCCGCGTTCACGCTCGTTTCGCTGCTCTGGCTCGTCCCGCTCGTCCGTGCCACCGGCGGACCGCGGGGCTTCCTGGACTACCAGGTCAAGCAGGCCGCGCAGGTGGCGGAGCACGACGCGACAGCGTCGCGCAAGGGCCGCGATCCGATCGCGGTCGCTTCGCGCTTCGTTCTCAACGGCTGGGGGCCGCGCTGGCTCGCCCTGCCGGTGCTCGGCCTCGCCATCGCCGGCACGGTGCGCCTGCGCCGGCGCCGCGCGAGGCTCGCTCTGCCGCTGGCGGTGCTGAGCCTCACGCACCTGTTGTTCTGCCTTGGCGCGATGGATCCCGGGGACGGAGCGCGCTATGCCCTGCCGTTTCTCCTCGGCATGGCGTTCGCCGCGGCCGTGGGCTGCGAAGCGGCGGCGGAAAGGGCGCGCCGGCCCGGGCTGGGCTGGATCCCTGCCGGGGCGGTCGTCGCGGTCTCGATCCTGTACACGTCGCCGGTCCTCGCGGCGCGCGCCTCTCCTTCGCCGCCGGTGCAGGCCGCCGAATGGGCGACGCGGCATCTCCGGCCCGGGGCGATCCTCCTCGTGTCCCCGGAGATGGAGCCGCACGCCGGCTATCTGCTGCGGAGGTTCAAGCGCGCGCCGGTCGAGGAGGGGCTGCGCTATGCCGCCCGCCATCCCAAGGCCGCCGTCTACCTCCTGGCCGAGGGCGAGAGCGGATGGGAGGGCGCGCAGACCTTCCGGTGGCCGGACAGCAAGGCCTATCACCGGGTGACCCGCAACCACTACCGGGTGGTCTCGCTGAGCCCGGTGCCGGCGAGCCGGCGCTTCCAGATCGTGCGCGGCGTTTCCGGCTGGGGGCCTGACGGCGACGTCCGCCGCGCAATGTGGCGCTGGATGGACGCGGATGCCGCCATCCGGATCTTCCCCCGCCGGGCCCGCGCCGCGTTCGTGACCCTGGGGCTCGAACGGTCCGGTCCCTCGCCGGTCACGGTGGAGATCTCGGTGAACGGAGCGCCCGCCGCCCGCGTCGAGATCGCCCACGGCGTCCAGCGGCGCGTCGAGGTGGCTCTCCCGGCCGCGAAAGCGGTGGAGATCGCCTTCCGGTCGAACGGATCGCCCCTTCAGCTCTTCACGGTCGAGCTGGCCGGCCGGTGAAAGGCCGCTCAGGCGTCGAGGAGCTCGATGCGCCGGACGTGGCGCCCGCCTTCGAACGGGGTCTCCAGCCAGATCCGGACGATGTCGAGGGCGGTCTCCAGCGTCATCATGTGCTGGCCGAGCGCGATCATGTTGGCGTC
>JBJMGZ010000321.1:0-13511 GCA_045807605.1 Thermoanaerobaculia bacterium
CGTCTCTACATTGGGGGGTAAGAGGCGGTTGTCCTTCACTGTAGAGACGCCCCGTGGGGCGTCTCCCTCCCCTGCATCCGCCCGGCTGTTGGGTGAGGGCACCCGCAGGGTCCGCGCCACCACCTCGACCTCCTCGCCGCCGCCCACCCGCGCCAGCCACCCCTTCCAGGCCCCCTCGTCCTCGATCCGGTACCGGAATCCCAACTGATCGGGCCTGCGGCGCTCGCCGTCCGGGTTCGGCACCCAGCGCATCAGGCTCAGGCTGATCTGCGATCCGAAGCCGGCGCCCAGGCGCAAGGCGTAGCGCACGGGATAGGCGCCGCCGCGGGAGAGGCTCAGGGTGCCGAGATCGGGATCCATCTCCTTGATGTTCGGCACCGGCGGCACCAGGCCGGTCTCCAGCGCCTTGATCGCCACCACGTCCTCGATCCCCACGGCCATGGGATGGCCCGTGAAGCCCTTGGTGTTCGCCACCACGACCTTCTCCGCGGCCGATCCGAAGACGCGGCGCAGGGCCTCGACCTCGGCCTGGGCGCTGCCGCCCCGGGCCGGGGTGTAGGTCTCGTGGGAGAAGAAGACCAGCTCCCGCGCGATCTGCCCGCGGTCGAGGCCCCAGCGGGATTCGACATCTGCCACCAGCTTCTCCATGACGTCGCCGATGTGCTGGACGTCCAGCCGGCTGCCGTGGAAGGCGCTGTTCGCGGCCACGGTTCCCAGCAGCTCGCAGATCGGCCGCAGGCCGCGCTCGCGCGCCGCGTCGGCCCGCTCCAGGACCACGGCCGCGGCACCCATGCCGACCACCAGGCCGTGACGGCGGCGGTCGAAGGGGAGCACGGCGTCCTCGACCAGCTCGTCGGTCGCGGCGGCGCCGCTCGCCAGGAAGCCCGCTCCGAACCAGCCCATCAGGTTGTCGCTGGTGACGTCGTCCGCCGCCACCACGAGCACGCGCCGGCAGCGGCCGGTGCGGATCCAGTCGCTCGCGACCGCGAACGCCAGGGTCGTGCTCGCGCAGGCCGAGTTGACCTGCGTGTTCGGGCCGCGGGCGCCGATCGTCTCCGCGAGCTGCGAGTGGCCCATGGAGAGCACCTGGAACAGGAAGCGCCGGTCGAACGTGAACGGATCGCGCTCCATCTCGGAGCGGATCTCCCGGATGCGCCGCTCGATCTCGGAGCTCATTCCGTTCCCGCCGGCGAGCCGGGCCTTCAGATCCTCCAGGTCGGCCAGACGGCTGCGCAGGGTCTTGTCGCGGTGGTAGTGCTCCATCTGGCCGACGAGCGAGTCGAGGCCCGGGAAGGCCGAGGCGAAGATAATGCCGGTGTCGTCGCGCATGTCGTCGGGCAGGCCCCAGCGGTCGGGGAGCCGCGAGCCGGTGGTGGTGGTCTTGTAGCGCAGGACGAGCGGGATGCCGGCGTCGCGCAGGGCGTCGAGGCCGGCGCCGATCGCGAGCCGGGTGGTGCGGTCGAAAGCGGCCAGGCGCTCCTCGGGCAGGCCGAAGTCGCGGGCGAGGTCGAGCTCCCCGGCGCGGGCCGCAAGCTTGATGACCTCGGACGGGCTCGCGATCGTCTCGAAGCGCGGACCGCCTCCTTCGTCGCTCTTGATCAGGCGGGTGACGTTCTTCTCGGTCATGGCGCGGCGCAGGCGCATGGGGATCGCATCGATTCCCTGCTCGCCGCGCAGGATGCGGCCGACGTTGCCGTCGTCGAAAACCTTTTCAGAGCCGGGCAGGCCCAGGGCGGCGCCCGTGATCACCACGGGGGCGTCGGCTTCGGGAAGCGTGGCCTGCGAGGTCCGCAGGAAGTCGGCGAACCTCCGGCCCATGTCGCTGTATCTGTCGGTTTTCATTGGCTGCTCCTCGGGGATCGAGCCGTTGCCCAGGCCCGCGGCCCAGAGGCCGCAGAGCGCGTGGTTGAAGGAGGCGACGTCGCCGGTTTTCGGATGGTTGGTGAACAGCGCGGTCACGTCTTCCCCCTGCGAATACCGGCCGAGGACGTCCTCGACGAAGCTGTGAAGAGCGCGCTTGGGTCCGACCTCCACGAAGGCGCGGACGCCGTGCTCATGGAGCGTCTGGAGACCCTTGACGAACTGCACGGGCGAGGCGATCTGGCGGCCGAGCAGATCGATCATCCCGGGCACCGTGTCAGGGTAGAAGCCGCCGGTGACGTTCGAGATGACCGGGATGCGCGGCGGGCGCAGGTCGAGCCGGCGCAGCACCTGGCGCAGGGGCTCGCTCGCCGGGGCCACGATCTCGGTGTGGAAGGCGTGGCTCACGGGGAGCGGCCGCACCTCGCGGCCGGCCTGGCGGAAGATCGCGGCGGCTCGCTCCACCGCGTCCGAGGCGCCGCCGACCACCGCCTGGGCCGTGCTGTTGATGTTGGCGACGACCAGGTAGCCGTCCACCCCGGCGAGCGTGCGCTCGATCTCTTCGAGAGGCGCGAAGACCGCGATCATGCGGCCGTTGTCCGCCATGGAGACGCGGGTCATTTCCCGGCCGCGGGCGGCGACGGCCTCCAGCGCCTCGGCAAAGGAGAGGCTACCGGCGGCGACGAGCGCGCCGTACTCGCCCAGGCTGTGGCCCATGACGAAGTCGGGCACGATGCCGTACGCGCCGAGCAGGCGGGTGAGGGCGATGTCCGCGGCGAGCACCGCCGGCTGGGTGATGGCGGTCTGGCGCAGCTCCTCCTCGGCGCGCTCGTCCCGCGGGCCGAACAGGTAGGAGGTCAGCGGCCGGCCGAGGATCGGCGTCATGACCCGGTCGGCCTCTGCGAACGTCTCGGCCACGATCGGCTCGACCTGGCGCAGGCCGTCGAGCATGCCGAGATACTGCGAGCCCTGGCCGGTGTAGAGGAAGGCCACCTTGGGAGCCGGACCGGCGCCGCGGAAGATCCCCTGCGAGCGCAGCGCGCGCCACATCGCGGTCTGCCCGCCCTTCAGAGCCTGGCGGACCTTCTCGAGCTTCACCGAGAGCTCGGCGGCGTCGCCGTAATCGACCGCCAGGCGGACGGGGGCGGCGAGGTCTTCCTGGCGGGGCGGGACGCGGCCGGGATCGTGGACGGAGGCCAGGCGTTCGGCGAGCTCGGCCGTGGAGGCTGCGCCGAGGAGGAGGGCTCCGCGCAGCGGGGGCTTGGGGGACCCCTCACCGGAGGGCGCCATGAATGTCGCCCCTACAAGTGGCTCCGATGCTTGCACCGTGCTTGTAGGGGCGTGATTCATCACGCCCTCGGGCCCGGCCGCCACCACCACCCTCTGTCTTTTGTCCCCATCCAGCCGCCCCGGCACATGCTCCTCCATCACCACGTGGAAGTTCGTGCCGCCGAACCCGAACGCGCTCACGCCCGCGGTGCGGGGATGGCCGTTCGCCTCCCAGGGGCGCAGCTCGGTGTTGACGAAGAACGGGGAGTGGGCGAAGTCGATGTTCGGGTTCAGGCGCTCGCAGTTGAGGCTCGGGGGGAGCACCTTGTCGCGCAGGGCGCAGGCGGCCTTGAGGATGCCCGCGGCGCCGGCCGCCGCCTTGAGATGGCCGATGTTCGACTTGACCGAGCCCAGCGGCACCGAGCCCGCGGGCAGGCCCAGGCTGCCGAACACGGCCTGCAGGCTCTCGACCTCGGCCACATCGCCCACGCGCGTTGACGTGCCGTGCCCCTCGATCAGCCCGACCGCGGCGGGGGAGGCGCCCGCGTTCGTCCAGGCGCGCTCCACGGCCAGCCGTTGGCCCGCGGGGTTCGGAGCCGTGATCCCCTTGCCGCGGCCGTCGCTCGAGCCGCCCACGCCGCGGATCACCGAGTAGATGCGGTCGCCGTCGCGCTCGGCATCGGCCAGGCGCTTGAGCACGAAGATCGCGGAGCCCTCGCCCATGACGAAGCCGTCGGCGCCGTCCGCGTACGGCCGGGTGCCGGTCGCGGAGAGCGCGCCGATCTTGCAGAACTTGATGAAGGTGGAGGCGCCCATGTTGGCGTCGACGCCGCCGGTCACCACCGCGTCGAAGTCCTCCTCCTCCAGCCCCTCGATCGCGGCGCCGATGGCCGCCATGGCCGAGGCGCAGGCCGCGTCCACCACGAAGTTCGGGCCGTGGAAGTTGAACAGGTTCGCGATGCGGCCGGCGATCACGTTCGCGAGCTCGCCGGGCATGGTGTCCTCGTTGACCTCGGGGAACAGGTGGTCGATGCCCTCGTGCAGCTCGCGGGTGATGGTCCTGCGCAGATCGGCCGGCAGGCTCGCGAAGGCAGGCGCGGCGGAGAGCTCGCGGGCGTACTCGGGGAAGAACAGGCGCAGCGCCGTCATGTAGTGCTTCTCCCCGGCCATGGCGTTGCCGAGGATCACGGCCGTGCGGTCGGGATCGAGCGGCCGGGCGGGCCAGCCATAGTCGGCCAGGGCCTCGCGGGTGGCGGCGATGGCCATCTTCTGCGTGCGGTCCATCCCCTCCGCCACCCTGGGCGGCACCGGCAGCTTCCACCGGATGGGGTCCCAGGCCCAGTCGCGGGCCCAGCCGCCGATCTTCGAGTACGACTTGTCCGGCGCGTGCGGGTCGGGGTCCCAATAGAGGCTCGCGTCCCAGCGGTCGGCCGGCGTCTCGGTGATGCTGTAGCGGCCGTCCTTGACGTTCTGCCAGAAGGTCGGCGCGTCTGGGGCGTCGGGCAGGACCGCGCCGGCGCCGACGATCGCAATGGCTCTCATACAAGGGCTCCTTGAATGGTGACCGGAGCGCGGTGGTACAGCGCATCGGCGGCGCGGTCCATGTCCTGGATCAGATCGGTATCCATCCAGCGGAGGCCCTCGGTCGAAACCTTGGACGCCGCCTCGCGGGCGAAGATGCGGGAGAGGGTGGCGAGCGCCTCGGCGCTGAAGCGGCGGTCGGCCTTGTCGTTCAACCGGCCCTCGGCGAAGCGGGCGGCCCGGCGGCAGAAGCTCGCGGCGCACTCGGCCCAGGCGATCAGCTCGCCCAGGCGGAATAGGATGTGCTGGTTGCGGGTGAGCCGCCCGGCGCGGGCGCGTTCCAGGATTTCGGCGAGCGCGTGGAGAGCGAGAGCCGAGGTCTCGGCGCCGACGTCCGGATGCTTGGCGTGCAGCGCCTCCAGCACCCGGGCCTCGGAGTGGTAGTGCTCGCCGCGAGACTTCAGGTGGAGCTGCCAGCGGTCGCGGGAGATGGTCATCTCCAGGATCTCGGACGTCCCCTCGTAGATGGTGGTGATGCGGACGTCGCGCTTGATCTTCTCGACCATGTACTCGCGGGTGTAGCCGTAGCCGCCGAGGGCCTGGATGGCGGCGTCGGCGGCCAGGTTGCCGAATTCGGACGCGAGGTACTTGGCGATCGCGCCCTCGGTGTTGAGGCTGCCCGATTGACCCCCGATACCCGCATCGATGCGCTCGGCGGTCTCCTCGATGTAGGCGCGCGAGGCTTCGAGGCGCGCGGCGTGGGGGACGATCAGCTTGTGCGTGTAGCCCTGCTTCTCCGACAGCGGGCCGCCGGCCTGGATGCGCTCCTGCGAGTAGGGGATGGCGCGGTCGAGCGCGGCCCAGCCCGCGCCGAGGCCGAAGGCGGCCACCATGAGCCGGGTGTAGCCGAACACGGCCTGCGCCTGGAGGAGCCCCTGTCCCTCGACGCCGCCGACCAGGGCGCCGGTCTCGACCCGCACGCCCGCGAGCGACACCTCGGCCGTGTTGCTGGCGCGGATGCCGTGCTTGTCCTCGGGCTTGCCCCAGGACAGGCCGGGGGTGCCGCGCTCCACCACGAACCAGCTCGGTCCGACGGGCGCCAGGGCGAGCACGCAGTAGAGGTCCGCGAAGCCGCCGTTGCTGATCCACTGCTTGTTGCCGTCGAGGACGTAGCCCCCTTCGACGGGCTTCGCCGTGGTGCGCAGGGCGGCGAGATCGGAGCCGGCCTCGGGCTCGGTCGCGGCGTAGGCCATGAGGAGCCCCTCCTCCGCGATGCGGGAGAGCCAGCGCCGTTTCTGCTCCGGAGTGCCGCCGAACACGATCGGATCGCTGCCGAGGAAGGTGGCGAGCACCCCGGTCGCGACTCCGAGGTCGACGCGGGCGAGGGCCTCGCACACGCGGTAGACGTCGAAGGCGCCGCCGCCCATGCCGCCGTACTCCTCGGGGATGAACAGGAGCTGCACGCCGAGCCCGCCGCCGCACATGTCGCGCACGGTCGCGAGGGGGAACTCGTCCTTCGCGTCGAGATCGAGGAGCTTGTCGTCGGGAAGATGGGCCTGGGCGAATTCGCGGAGGGAGTCGAGTGTCAGGTCGAGGGTTTCGCGGTCGAGTCCGGCGGGCATGGGGGCCTCCTCTTTTTCCTAGAGGAAGCTACAGCTCCGCGCAAAAACAGTCGCCGTCCAGGTGGGTGGTCGAATCCCGCCTTCAGCAGCCTACCCGGACGGGCAGGACCTCATGCCGCGCCGCGGCGCAGGTGGAGCACACGCGGACTCACACGGACCTGCACGGACATTCCCGAGCGCTCCAGGCCGTCCGTGTGTGTCCGTGTTCGTCCGTGTGCCGAGCCTTACGCCTGCCGCTGCTGCTCGATCCAGGCGCGGGCTTCGGCCTCGCTGTCGAGGAACTGGAGCGGGAGGTACTTGCCGAAGAGCCTCATGCCGGTGACCAGGAGCTTGGCGAGCACGCGCGCCGTGAGCGGGGCGTCGTACACGGCGAGCCCGCCCACCGGCATCTTGTTCAGGGCCTCGATCGCCGCCCTGCGCACTGAGTTGGAGAGGCTCTCCAGCTCGGACAGGTCGACCAGGAAGAAGACCCGTTCGCGCCCGCGGGAAAAGTCGATCTGCATCTCGTTGATCACCCTCACCTCGTCTTCGGTGACGGTGCCTGACAGCTTCATGTAGATGAGGTCGGGCTCCTCGAAGCCCGTGATCTGCTCTCCGACCGGCACCAGGTTCGCGCCGGCGCCCTCCGGCCGGGCCTCGCTGTCGAGGGGTAGGGCCATGCAACCCTCCTTTGTTGGACCGCAACTGGACAATGGCGTTTGCCCAAGTATACGTTCCTCAAAGAGAGAACGCAAGAGGGGGGGCCGGAAGGCGGATTCAGCGCGGAGCGGCGGTTTTCCCGAGGGTGAGCGTGACGCTTTTCGAGATCGGCAGCCCCGCGACAGGTCCGGCCGCCGTCCAGACTTCGGCGCCGTTCTCGGTCTTCACGTCCATCCACTGCGCCTCGGCGAGAGTGACCTCGACGGTCATCCTGCCGCTCGTGGGGAACGGCCGGCCGGTCTCGTTGCTCCAGAAGTTGTGCAGCTTCACCTCGGCCGTGGCGCCCGCGGCCACCGGGCGGAAGAACAGCTCGTTGCGGTAGACCGGCAGCTCGCGGCCGTCCACCTTGACGCGGAAGCCCAGGGCCGACGCGGTCCTGGCGCCGGAGCTCTTGAGCGTGACCATGAGGCGGCAGAGCGTGTCCGGCCCGGGCGAGGCGGGATCGACCTTGACGGCTTCCACGGTAAGTCCGGGATCGGGAGCCTTCGCGCCGGCCGTCAGGAGCAGCAGGAGCGGCAGGAGGAGGATCGGGAGCTTCGGCTTCATGGCGGGGAGAGCATATACTTTGCCGATCCCATGAGACACAGCCGTAGCCTGCTCGCCGTCCTTCTCCTCCTTCTCCTCCTTCTCCTCGTCGTTCCACCCCTGGCCGTCCGGGCGCAGCAGTCACCACCGGAGGCGCCGCCCGCGGACAGCCTCCAGCAGCGCTTCGCCCAGGCCCGCCAGAAGTACGAGGCGGGCGACTTCAAGGGCGTGGCGGCCCTGCTGGAGCCGTACAAGGCCGAGACCTCGCTGCCGCCGCAGTTCTTCGCCGTGCTCGGCGGGGCCTACATCGAGCTCGGCCGGTTCCAGGAGGCCCAGGCCCTGCTCGACCCGGTCGCCGCGGGCGAAGCCGCGGGTCCGCCCGTGCTCTTCAATGCCGCCCGCGCCGCCTTCGCCCTGAAGCAGGAAGCCAAGGGGGAGGCCTATCTCGAGCGCGCCGTGGCCCGGGGACCGCAGTCGATCGCCGCGCGGGCGCTCGGCCTGCGCTACGGCCGCCAGGGCAGGGTCCTGGACGCCTACAAGCTCCTGCGGCCCTGGGCCCGGTCGCACCCGGACGACCAGGAGGCGCGCCTCGCCGCCGCGTTCTGTGCGCTGGAGCTCGGCCGCGGCCCCGACGAGATCGAGGAGCTGCTCTCCGGCCTGCCGCAGGACCTGCCGCAGGCGATCGTGCTGCGGGCGCGCTTCATCCGGGTGAAGGGCGATCCGCGCGCCGCGATCGCGCTGCTCGCGCCTCTGGAAGCCGCGCCGCCGAAGGAAATCGAGCACGACCTGCGCTGGACGCTCGCGGAGGCGCGCATCCAGATCGGCGACGCCGCCGGCGCGATCGCGGTGCTCGAGGGGCACGTGAAAGACGATCCGGAGCTGGCCCTGCTCCTGGCCCAGGCCCACCAGCAGGCGGGCAGCCCCGAAAAGGTGCTGGTGACGGTCAAGCCGTTCCTGGACGGGTTGCCGGCCGCCGCCGCCGACCTCTCCCGGATGGAGCCGGCCAGGCGCTCTCTCGACGCCTCGATCGCGCTGGAGGGCGCCCGCGCCCTGGTCGCGCTCGGCCGCTGGGCCGAGGCCGTGCCCGTGCTGGAAAAGGCCGCGGCCCTCGACGGGTCGAACCCGCCGATCTGGCAGGTCTACGGCCAGGCGCTCGCGGGCTCCGGCCGGCGCGAGGAGGCGAAGAAGGCGCTGGCGAAGTTCCAGGAGCTGTCCAAGGCCCCGCCCGCCAAGAGCCAGGGGAAGCAGCCCGGCGACGATCCCACGAGAAAGGCCCTCACCGAGGCCTCCAAGCTCGCCGCCGCCGGCCAGCCCGGCCCGGCCCTGGAGATCATCCGCCAGGAGCGCAACGTCATCCCCGACGACCTGCGGCTGCGGCTGATGGAGGTGCATCTCCTCCTCATGCTGAAGCGCTTCGAAGAGGCCGCGAAAGGCGCGGAGGAGAACCTCAAGCTGGCGCCCGAGAACGCCGACGCGCTCTACCAGAGGGGCGCGGTCAACCTGGCGCTCGACAAGCGGACCGAGGCCGAGCGCGACTTCCGGCAAGCGCTGGCGGTGCTGCCCGAGCACCTGGCGGCGCTCAACGACCTCGCCGTGCTGCTGATCGCGCAGGGCCGGAAGCCCGAGGCGAAGGAGCTGCTGCAGAAGGTCCTCTCCCTGCGGCCGGAAGACGCCATGGCCAAGGCGAACCTCCAGAGCCTGGAGGGTCAGTGAGGCCGGCGTCACCCCTGCCCTTCCCCCCTTCCTGTAGAGACGCCCCGTGGGGCGTCTCTCCGTGGGGCGTCTCTCCGTCGGGTTCCCGTTGCCATGACCTTCTCGATCGGGCGGGAGACGCCCCACGGGGCGTCTCTACAGTGGGCGGCAAGCTGTGAGCACGTGCGGCTTTCTTTTTCTGGCTGTCCTCACCCTTGAGGCCGCGGCCCCCCTCCCGGAGCGGGCGATGGAGCTGCGCAACCTCGGCCTCGCCCAGCTCGAGAACGAGGAGCCCGCGGAGGCGGAGAAGACCTTCCGCGAGCTGCTGAAGGCCGCACCCGGGGATCCGCTGCCCTACGCGAACCTCGCCGTCTCGGCGCTGCGCCAGCAGAAGAACGACGAGGCGCTGGCCTGGATCGGCCAGGCCCTGGCCAAGGCGCCGGGCCGGGCCGACCTGCTCGCCCTGCGCGGCGACGTGCTGCAGTGGAGCGGCAAGGCGGAGGAGTCGCTCGCCGAGTACCGCAAGGCCGCATCCGCGGACCCCGACCGCGTCGAGGTCCAGTGGTCGCTTTACCAGCAGGCCCTCGCGCAGGACGGCGAGACCGCCGATCCCGCCGAGGCGATACTCGCGCAGGCCCTCGGCGCTCTCGCCCGCCTGCGTCCCGAGAACCTGGTCATTCTCTTGAAGGAGGGGCAGCGGGCCATCCAGGCCGCGGACCGGGCCGCCGCCACGAAGGCGTTCCTGAGGGTCCGGGAGATCCTCGGGCAGGCCCCGGCGACCGCCACCCCGGCCACCCCGGCCACCCCGGCAATATCGAGCCTCGAACAGCTCCTCAAGGCGCTGGAGGCCAACGACCTCGCGGCGGCGCGCATCCCGGGCGTGCGGCTTGAGAACGTCCTCAAGGTGACGCAGCTCTACCAGCAGAGCCTGCGCGAGCTCTCGCCGGGCATCCAGGGTCTGCCGGTCGAGCGCTTCGCGGCCGAGCCTCCGCCTGCGACCTTCGGCGATCCGGTGCCCGTGAAGCTCCGCGCCACCCGCCTGTCCGGGATCGCGACCCTCGACCGCGCCCTCGCCGTGGGCGACTTCAACGAGGACGGCAAGGTGGACATCGCGAGGGTCGCGGGGGAGGAGCCGAAGCTGTCCGAGGGCGATCTCCCGGCGCCGGGCATCACCGGCCTCCTCGCCGCCGACCTCGACAACGACGGCCATCTCGACCTGATCGGCTACGGCGCCAAGCGCTCCCTCTGGTGGCGGGGCAGGGGGGACGGCACCTTCGCGGAGGCGCCCCTGGGCGCGGGTCCTGGAACGGCCGCCGCGGTCCTTGACTATGACATCGAGGGGGACCTGGACCTCGCCCTGGGCGAAGGCCTGTTCCGCAACAACCTGGCCGGCCCGCTTGAAGCGGTCGGGGAGCAGGCCCTGCCCAGGCCGCTGCCGGTGCCGTTCGACTTCGCGGCCAGCGACCTCGACCGGGACGGCGACCTCGACCTCGTCGTGGCCCACGGCAGGGGGATCTTCTGGCTCGACAACCTCCGCCAGGGCCGCTTCGCGGAGCGGACCATCTCCGAGGGCCCGCTGGTGCGGGCGGTCGAGAGCGCGGACCTGGACAACGACGGCCGCCCCGACCTGGTCTCCACCGGCGCCGGCGGCCTCTTCGCCTGGCACAACCTCGGCGGCACCTTCGAGCCCTGGAGCCTGCCGGGGCTGACCGGCGAAACCGGGTTTCTGGACCTGCTCGCCTTCGACGTGGACAACGACGGCCGGCTCGACCTCGCCGCCGTCGGCCCGCTCGGGGTGATCGTCCTGGCCCAGAGAGGGACGCCGGCAAGCCCGGGCTTCGAGCCGCTGCCGCGGGAAGGGGAGACCGCGCCGGGCAACATCCTCGCCGCGGCCGACCTCGACAACGACGGCGATCTCGATCTCCTGACCGCGGGGCCGTCCGGCCTGCACCGCGTGGAAAACGACGGCGGCAACCGGAACCACTGGCTGACCGTCCGCCTGAAGGCGCTGACCCAGGGCAACAGCAAGAACAACGTCGAGGGTCTCGGCTCCGTCCTGGAAGTGCGGGCGGGCTCGGCCTACCAGTTCCGCGAGGCCGCGGGCCAGGTGATCCACTTCGGCCTGGGAAGGCGGATGCAGCCCGACCTTCTGAGGGTGACCTGGACGAACGGCGTGCCGCAGAACCGCATCCAGCCCAAGGGAGACCAGCGGATCGTGGAAGAGCAGCTCCTCAAGGGGAGCTGCCCGTTCCTCTACGCCTGGGACGGCGAGCGCTTCGCCTTCGTGACCGACCTGCTCTGGAACGCGCCCATCGGCCTGCCGGTCGCGCCCGGCGTCTGGGCGGGCAGCGACCCGAGCGAGCTCGTGCGCATCGACGGTTTATCCGGCGACCACTCCGGAGGCGAATACCAGCTGCGCATCACCGAAGAGCTCTGGGAGGCCGCCTTCTTCGACGCCGTCCGCCTCTGGGTGGTGGACCATCCGTCCGACGTGGAAGTGGCGAGCAACCTGCGGGTGATCCCCGGCAAGTCCCTCCCCGAGGAGGTGCGAGCCAGCCGCGACCTCCGTCCGGTCGCCGCGGCCTGGGACGGAGCGGGGGAGGACGCCACGGCCCGCGTCCGGAAGCGCGACGAGGTCTACGCCTCCGGCTATCCCGTGGGCGCCTACCAGGGAGTCGCGGCCCGCCCCTGGACCTTCACGATCGATCTCGGAGAGTCGCCAGCCGCGCCCATCCGTCTGCATCTGGACGGTTGGAACTTCCCGGCCGACGCGAGCCTCAACCTCGCCGTGGCCCAGCGTCCCGATCTTCCTCCGGTGTTCCCCAGGGTCGAAGTCGAGACCGCCGCCGGCTGGCAGGTCCTGGTCCCCGAGATGGGCTTCCCCGCGGGCAAGACCAAGACCCTGGTGGTCGACACGCCGCCGCTCCCCGAGGGAGCCCACCGCCTGCGCATCGTCACCAACCAGTGGCTCGCCTGGGACCGCATCGCCTGGACCACGAAGCCCGTCGACGACGAGGCGAAGATCGTCGCCCGGCTCTCGCCCCACACCGCCGACCTGCGCTATCGCGGCTTCTCCGAGCTGATCCGCCGCTCCCCGAACGGTCCGCACGGCTACGACTACCAACGGGTGACGGAAGCCTCCCCCTGGCTCCCGTTCCCCGGCCGCTACACCCGCTACGGCGACGTCAAGGAGCTGCTCCAGGACGTCGACGACCGCTCCGTGATCCTCGCGCCCGGAGACGAGATCGCCGTGACCTTCAATGCCGCCGATATTGCCGATCTCCCGCCTGTCCGCGAAGGATGGACAAGGACCCTCTTCCTGGAAAACCACGGCTGGGACAAGGACGCCGACCGCAACACCTTCGAGGCCCGGCAGATGGAGCCGCTGCCGTTCCGGGCGATGCGGAAGTACGGCGATCCGTTCCCGGAGACGCCGGAGATGCGGGAGTACAGGGAGCGGTGGTTGACGCGGGAGGTGGGGAAGCCCCGCCCCTGACGGGGCGGGCCCTCACTCCCCAACCCCTCTTCTCCCGTCCCCTCCCACCCTCCCTCACCGGGAGAGAGGGGCTCAAACCCCGCTTTGTGCTTCTGTTGAGCTAACTGCTCCCTCTTCTCCCGGTGAGGGAGGGTGGGAGGGGACGGGAGAAGAGGGCCGGGGTGATGAGGGCCCTACCCCCGCGCCCGCAGCAGAAACTCCCCAGCCAGCAACTTATACGCCGCCGCCCCCTTGGCGTGGCGGTCGTACTGGAAAATTGTCTGGCCGGCGGCGGGGGCTTCGGCGAGGCGGGTGTTGATGCGGATCTCGATGGCGAAGAGGAGGCTTCCGTGCTCGCCCCGCAGCTCGTCCACGGTCCGCCGGGTGCTCTTGATCCGGTAGTCCACCATGGTGAGGAGCACGCCCAGCGGCGAGATCCTCGAGCCCTGGTCCCAGGCCGCGCGCTCGGAGGCGGCGATCAGGTTGCGCAGCCCGGTGACGGCGAGGAACTGCGGCACCACGGGCACGACGAAGGCGTCCGCGGCCACCAGGGCGTTCACCGGCAGCAGCGAGAGCGAGGGCGGGCAGTCGAGGAAGACGAAGTCATAGCCCCGGAACACCGGCCCCATGGTCGAGCGCAGCCGCGTCTCCTTGCCGCGGAAGACGCCGAGCTCCGCCTCGGCCCGGATGAGGTCCACCGAGGCCGTGATCAGGTCGAGCCCGGGGACCTTGGTCTCGCGCACGGCCTGCGCCGCGGGCAGGCCGTTCAGCAGCACGTCCGCGGCCGAGGGAGCCAGCCGCGAACGGTCCACGCCCAGCGACAGCGACGCCGAGGCCTGGCTGTCCAG
>JBJMGZ010000322.1:0-4368 GCA_045807605.1 Thermoanaerobaculia bacterium
GCGGCTCCTATGACGAGGGCGGGTTCGGCGGCGGGGGCGGCGGCGACCTGGACGACGACGACATCCCGTTCTAGGAAGGACAAGGACCAAAGGGACCGCAAAGACGGCAAGGACCAAAGGACTTTTGGTCCCTGGTGTCCTTGCAGTCCTTGATGTCCTTTCAGGAGTACAGCCGCTCGATCTCCTCGGCGTGGTTCTGGTGGATGACCCGGCGCTTGAGCTTGAGCGTCGGGGTCAGCTCTCCCGCCTCGATGCTCAGCTCCCGCGGGAGGATCGCGAACCGCTTGATCGTCTCGTAGCGGGCGAGGGTGCGGTTGACCTCCTCGACCTGCTTCTCCAGGTGGGCGCGGAAGACCTCGCAGCCGGCCAGGTCCCTGGGGTCGCGGTAGGGGCTGCCCGCGGCCTCGGCCTCGATCGGAGCCCGCAGCGGGTCGAGGGCGAGGAGCGCCGCCAGGTAGTTCCGGCGGTCGCCGATCACCACGGCCTGCGAGACGACCTGGATCTGCTTGAGCTTGTTCTCCAGGATCTGCGGGCCGATGTTCTTGCCGCCCGAGGTGATGATCAGCTCTTTCTTGCGGTCGGTGATCCGCAGGAATCCCCCGCTGTCGAGATCGCCGATGTCGCCCGAGTGGAGCCAACCCTCGGCGTCGAGGGCCTCGCGGGTCGCCTCCTCGTTCTTGAAGTAGCCCGGGAAGACGTGCGGGCCGCGCATCATCACCTCGCCGTCCTCGCCGGTCGCGATCTCGGTGCCCTCGATGGCGAGGCCGACCTTGCCCAGGCGGAAGCGGTCCGGGTAGGAGAAGGTCGCCGGACCGGTGCACTCGCTCATCCCGTAGACCTCCAGGACCGGGATGCCGAGGGAGAGGAAGAAGCGCAGCGTGTCGAGGGCGATCGGCGCGGTCGAGGTGGAGCAGACGCGCGCCCGGTCGAGGCCCAGCCGCTCGCGCACCTTGGAGAAGACCAGCTTGTGGGCGAGACCGTAGAGGAGCGGCTTGCCCTGCCCGGCCTGCTCGGCCTCCCCCGCCTTCAGTCCCACGCCGCGCGCCCAGGCCGAGATCTTCTTCTTGAGCGGCGGGTTCGCCGCTCCGGCCGCCATGATCGCCGCCTGCATCTTCTCCCACACCCGTGGCACCGCGAAGAAGAACTGCGGCCGCACCTCGCGCAGGTTCTCGCCCAGCTTCTCCAGGCTCTCCGCGAACCAGGAGCAGCCGCCGACCGCCATGGGCGAGTGGAGCGAGACCACCTGCTCGGCGATGTGGCTGAGCGGCAGGTAGCTGATCAGGTCGTCGTTCTCGTTGACCCCGTAGGCGTCGCAGACCCGCTTCGCCGTCCAGGTGACGTTGTGGTGCGTGAGCATGACCGCCTTGGGCGGCCCCGTGGTGCCGGAGGTGTAGATCAGGGTGCAGACGTCTCCGGGCTTCTGGGCGTCCAGGCGGGCCTGGAGGTCGCTTTCGGGGATCTCGCCCCCCAGCTCCAGGAGCTGCTTCCAGGAGAGGACCCCCTCGTGCTCGCCTTCCATGAGGACGATCGCTTTCAGGGCGGGCAGGCGGTCGCGGATCGAGAGGAAGGCCTCCAGGTAGCGCGCGTTCTCCAGCACGGCCACCGCGGCCTCGGCGTGGTCGGAGATGTACTGGCACTGCTCGGGGGTGCTGGTCACGTAGATGCCCGCGGGCAGGGCGCCGGCCAGGATCGCGCCCAGGTCGGCGACGAACCACTCGGGCCGGTTGAAGCCCATGATGACCACGCCCTGGCGCGGCTGGACGCCGAGGCGCAGGAAGCCGCGGGCGGCGAGCCGCGACTGGTCGCGGTAGTCCTTCCAGGTGGTGGCCTGCCAGCGGCCGTCCCGCTTGACCCGCATCGCCGGACGGGCGGCGTGCGTGCCGGCGGTCCGCTCCAGAACCTCGAACACGGTTTCGGGCATGGGATCTCCTCGAACGATCGGGAGCTACTCTAGCACCTACGCCTGCGTCTATTCCTCCATCAGGGGCGCCTGCATCTGCTCGAACGCCTGGCGCACGTTCTCCAGGCGCTCGCCCGGCCGGCCCTCGCGCATCAGGTTCACGTAGTCGCGGGCGGAGCGCAGGGTGCGCAGGCGCTGGCGGTAGATCTCCAGGCGGCGGCGGGCCTCGGCGCGCCGCTCCTCGAGCTGCGGGTCTTCCAGGCGCGCGGCCACGTCGGGGAGCGCCTCCAGCGAGTGGCAGAGGAGCAGCACGTCGCAGCCCGCGGCGAAGGCCAGCACCGAGCGCTCGGCCAGATCCCCCCAGTCGTCCAGCGCCTTCATCTCCAGGTCGTCGCTGAAGCACAGGCCGTCGAACCGGAGACGGCCGCGGAGCAGGCCGCCGAGGATCGGCGGCGACAGGGTCGCGGGCCGTTGCTCGGCGTCGTAGGCGGGATAGATGGCGTGGCTCACCATGACCGAGCCCGCGAGCCGCGCCAGGGCGTCGAAAGGATCGAGGTCCGCCTGCAGGACCACGGACGGGAGATAGACGCAGGCGAGCTTGAAGTGCGTGTCCGCGGCGGCGCCCCCCAGGCCGGGGAAATGCTTGAGCGAGCCGCCCGCGCCGCCCATGTGCAGGCCGCGCAGGAACGCCCGGGCGCGCGGGATGATCTCCCCCGGCGTCGCTCCCAGGTAGCGGCCGTCGAGCGCGTTGTCGGCTTCGCCGCGGTCGAGGTCCACCACCGGCGCGAAGTTCACGTCGAGGTCGAACAGGCGCAGCGATTGCGCGATCCAGAGCCCGGCCTGGAGCGACAGGCTCGTCGGCCGCCGGCGCAGCAGCTCCGCGGACGGCGCCGGCGCCACGATGTCCTTGAGACGGTCCACCCGGCCCCCCTCGGCGTCGATCGCGAGCACCGCGTCGGGCAGGATCTGGCGGATGGCGCGCACCAGCTCCCCGAGCTGCTCGACGCCGTGAATGTTGCGCTTGAACAGGACGACCCCGCCGGGCTGGTGCTCGGCGAGCAGCGCGGCCGAGACGGAATCCAGCTCGGTCCCGGGAATTCCTACGAAGACATGCTCGGCAGCGCTCATGATGGACAGGGGCCCCCCTCGCACCCCACCTCACTCAGGCGAGCCGCGATTTTAGACTATGGAGGAGGTTCAATGCTGCTATGGGCGTCAAGCGCTCCACATCCAAATCTTTGAGGATCGACGCGACCACCTGTTCCGGCGGCGCGAAGAGGGTGAGCTGCGCCGGCTCGCCCGTCTCCGGAGCGCTGCCCTTGGCGAGGCGCGGCTTGCCCGAGGGATCGTACTCGTGGGCCTCCAGGTTGCCGAGGATCTCCCCGGCCCGCTCGATGACCTGGAGAGGCAGCCCGGCCAGCCGCGCCACGTGCAGGCCATAGGACTTGTCCGCGGCCCCTGGCACCACCCGGCGCAGGAAGACGATGCGCTCGTCCCACTCCTTGACCGCCATGGTGCGGTTGACCACCCGCGGCAGCAGCGCCGCGAGCTCGGTCAGCTCGTGGTAGTGGGTGGCGAAGAGGGTCTTCGGTCTGCGGTGCTCGTGCAGGTACTCGACGATCGCCCAGGCGAGCGAGAGCCCGTCGAAGGTGGCCGTGCCCCGTCCCACCTCGTCGAGGATGACCAGGCTGCGCTCCGTGGCATGGCGCAGGATGTTCGCGGTCTCGATCATCTCGACCATGAAGGTGGACTCGCCGCGGGCCAGGTCGTCCGAGGCGCCGACGCGGGTGAAGATGCGGTCGCAGACCCCGATCGACGCCGCGTCCGCCGGCACGAAGCTGCCCGCCTGGGCCATCAGGACGATCAGCGCCACCTGCCGCAGGTAGGTCGACTTGCCCCCCATGTTGGGACCGGTCAGGAGGACGATCTGCGACCGCTCGGCGTCGAGCTCGGCGTCGTTGGGCACGAAGGCGTCCCGGCTCGCCTGCTCCACCACCGGGTGCCGCCCCTCGCGGATGACGACCGGCGAGCCGGCCTCCGTCATCTTCGGACGAACGTAGCGGTGCCGCGCCGCCACCTCGGCGAACGAGGCCAGGGAGTCGAGAGTGCCGATGGCGGCCGCCAGGGCCGTCAGACCGGCGGCTTCGGCGGCGATCTTCTCCGTCAGCTCGCGGAAGAACTTCACCTCCAACGCTATCTGCCGCTCCTCGGCGGAGAGGATCTGCTCTTCCAGCTCCTTGATCTCGGGCGTCACGTAGCGCTCGGCGTTGACCAGGGTCTGCTTGCGGATGTAATCGGCCGGCACCCGCTCCTGGTTCGCGCGCGTCACCTCCAGGTAGTAGCCGAAGACCTTGTTGAAGCGGATCTTGAGCGACGAGATGCCGGTGCGCTCCTTCTCCCGGACTTCGAGGGCCAGGATGTGCCTTTTGCTGTCGCGGGCGAGGGAGCGGTACTTGTCGAGGTCGGCG
>JBJMGZ010000323.1:0-7410 GCA_045807605.1 Thermoanaerobaculia bacterium
CGGAGCCGACCTGGAGGAGATCGGCGCCGCCCTGCGCGACCTCGCGGAGCGCCGGCCCGCCGCCCGTGCCGAGGTGCTGGACCTCGCGGACCGGCTGGAGCGGTTCCGGGTGGGACCAATCGAAGCTTAGGGCACCAGCTCCACCTCGCCGCCCGCCACCCACCGCGCCCGGAGGCCGGTGCGGAACAGCCGCTCGCCTGTATCCGGATGGATGGCGAAGCGCTCGGCGCTCCGCGCCGGGTCCCGCCAGTAGCCGCGGGCGAGCCCCAGGCCGCCCACGTACAGGTCTCCGGGCACCCAGAAGGGGCACAGCTCCAGCCGGGCATCGAGGATGTGGACGCTCTGGTTCGAGAGCGGCCGGCCGAAGGACGAGCCATCTTCGGAGACGGCGGTCCAGACCGTGGTTTCGAGCGCGCCCCTCAGCACGGCGATCCGGGTATCGTGCAGCAGGATCCGGTCCGGAGCCGTCACGAGCACGGTGATCCCCTCCTCGGCTCCGAACACCACCGTTCCTCCCGCCGCGAACGTGCCGAAGATCTCGAAGAGGGAGGTCCCCTCGGAGAGCGAGTGGGCGAGGGTGCGGTCCGCGGGTCCGAGCCCGAAGCGCTGCACGAGGTCCAGGGCGAGGTTCGCGATCCCCCGGTTCTCCAGCATGACTCCGGAGAGCACGCAGGCGAGGTCCTTGGGGGAGGCGGAGGGCACCGGGGGCGGGCCATCCGGAAGGCTCTCCGAGGCTGCATCCTCGATCATCACCCCCACGATCTCCCCGGGCCAGTCGAGAGCGTCGGCCAGGGCCTCGCTGGTGACGGCCAGCTCGATCCGGCCGTGCTCCAGCAGGGCGCGGAAGCGGTCGCGGGGGAGCCCGGGATCGACCGGCAGGTACGCGGCGCCGGCCGCGAGCACGCCGAGGATGGCGGCGATCGCCTCCCGGCCCGGCTCCAGGACGACCGCCACCGGCGTGTTGCGCCGCGCTCCCTCGCGCTGGAGGAGATGGCCGAGGCGCTCGGAGGTTTGCAGCAGCTCGCCGTAGCTGGCCGGACCGCCGGGGCCGGTCACGGCGATCCGCTCCGGCCGGCGCCGCGCCCGGGTGGCGAAGAGCTCGTGGAGCCAGGGCTCGGGGAGGGGAGCGCCCGTGGTGTTGAAAGCGACCATGCGGGCGAGCTGCTGCGGCGGGATCACCCGGCGGCGGACCTCCTGCCAGGCCGGCCCGGCGGAGAGTCGGCGGAGGAGGTCCCGGCAGCCCACGGTCAGCGCGTCCGCCATCCCCTCCGGGAAGCCCGCCTCGGCCACGTCCCAGAGCAGCAGGAGCCCGCCCTCGCGCTCGGCCGCCTGGAGATGGAGGAGACGAAAGAGCCCCCTCCCCTGCCCTCCCCCGCTGCGCGGGAGAGGGGGTCCCCCGCCCACCCTCGGAATCCCAGGAGTGAGAGCGAGCGCCTCCCTCTCCCGCGAAGCGGGGGAGGGCAGGGGAGGGGGCTCCTCCTCGCCGGTCCCGTCCTGGAACAGCCTCAGAGGCAGGGTCACGGCCACCGGCAGCCCCGGGAGGCCGTCGGGCCGCAGCGAACGCGGAAGGGGCCAGGCGAGGTCGCGGCGGAGGCGCTCCTGGACGGCGCGGGCGCGCTCGCCGAACGGTCCGGGCGCGGCGCCGTCCAGCTCCAGGGGGACCCAGAGTCCGCCGGGCGTGCCGGCCAGCGAGAGCTCCACGGTGAAACGGGGTTCCCGGCTCCAGGCGGCGAGCCCGTCGGCCAGGGCCGCGAGGACCATGGCGGCCGGAGCGATCCCCTCCCAGGCGGCGCGGGCGCGCAGCTCCGCCCAGGTCTCGGCGTCGAGCTCCAGGAGACGGCGCCGGAGCGGTCCCGGAGCGGCCGGCAGGACGGGCGGAGGAGGCAGCTCGCGGTCGGCCCAGTACTCCAGCGGCGAGCCGTAGACCTTCTCCGGCGCCCGGCGGGGGGTCTCGGGCGCGAAGACCAGCCACTCGAGGGAGCCTGCTGCCCAGTCCACCCGCACGCGCAGCGTGGCGAGGTCCACCGGAGTCTCCGCCAGCCTCCTCGCCTCCCTCTCCCGGAGGTCCGGAGCGAGCGCGGAGAGGTCCGCGATCCGCAGCGCGTACGGAGGGAGGCGGAGGCTCCGGGCGAGCGCCGCGAGGTCCAGAGTTATTGGCGCCATGAGGGGCATGACGTCCGCATTGTAAGTTCGGGAAGAGCCGTGTCCCGGTCCATAGAGATCTGCGCACTCATAAGGTGCCGTACCGCAGTACATCTATTCAGTGTCCGCGCCGGCCAGGCACCTGGTCGTTGCAGCGGACCTATCCAATGGAGGGAGACGACGATGGACGCCAGTGGGAACGTCGATTTCGAGGTCCTGATCCTCGGTGCCGGTCCGGCAGGTCTGCAGCTCGGTCACCACCTCTCCCGCGCCGGGCGCAGCTACCTGATCCTGGAGCGCGGGGACAGCCCGGGCGAGTTCTTCAGGAAGTTCCCCCGCCACCGCACCCTGATCTCCAACAACAAGGTCCACACCGGCTACGACGATCCCGAGGTCAATCTCCGGTTCGACTGGAACTCGATCCTCAGCGACGACGCGCCGCTGCTCTTCAAGGAGTACACCAGGAAGTATTTCCCCGCCGCCGACACCATGGTGAAATATCTCTGCGACTACGCCGAGGGCTTCGCTCTCAACGTGCGCTGCAACACGCAGGTCACCCGGGTGCAGAAGACGCAGGAGGGCTTCCGGCTCCACGACGCCGAGGGCAACGCCTTCACCTGCCGCCGGCTGGTCGTGGCCGCCGGCGTCACCAAGCCGCACGTCCCGGACGTGCCGGGCATCGACCTGGCCGAGAGCTACGTGAACGTGTCGGTCGACCCCGGCGACTTCACCAACCAGCGGGTGCTGGTGGTGGGCAAGGGCAACTCGGCCTTCGAGACCGCCGACAACCTGATCGAGACCACGGCGCTGATCCACGTCATCTCCCCGAACCCGTTGCGGCTGGCCTGGCAGAGCCACTTCGTGGGCCACCTGCGGGCGGTGAACAACAACTTCCTCGACACCTACCAGCTCAAGACCCAGAACGCGGTCCTCGACGCCACCATGGAGTGCATCCAGCGCCGCGCGGACGGCAAGCTGGTGGTCTCGGCCCGCTACTCGCATGCCAGCGGCGAGGTCGAGGACCTGGTCTACGACCGCGTCATCCTCTGCACCGGCTTCCGCTTCGACAACTCGTTCTTCGACGCGGACTGCCGGCCCGAGCTGACGATCAACAACCGGTACCCCGCAATGACCTGCGAGTGGGAGTCGACGAACGTGCCGCACATGTATTTCGCCGGCACGATCACCCAGTCGCGCGACTTCAAGAAGAGCACCTCCGGCTTCATCCACGGCTTCCGCTACAACACCCGCGCGCTGTTCCGGATGCTGGAGAAGAGATACCACGCGACGCCCTGGCCGGCCGCGGACGTCGAGCCGACGGCGGACGGCGTCCTCGCCGCCATGATCGAGCGCATCAACAGGACGTCGGCCATGTGGCAGCAGTTCGGTTTCCTGCACGACCTGATCGTGATGCCGGAGAACGGCGGCCCCGCGAAGCACTACCCGGAGATGCCGCTCGCCTACATCCAGGAGACCGAGCTCTCCGCGAGCAGCCACTACTACACGATCACCATGGAGTTCGGCTCCGTCGAGGGCGATCCCTTCGCGGTCGTGCGCAACCCCACCCCGCAGGCGGCGCACGAGAGCGTCTTCCTGCACCCCGTGATCCGGCGCTGGAACGGCCCGCTGCTGGTCGCCGAGCATCACCTGCTCGAGGACCTGCACGGCGAGTGGAAGCGCGAGGATCTGCACTTCCGCCCGCTGCGCGAGTTCCTCCAGGAGCAGATGCGCGAGGGTGTGCGGGTGCTCACGGGCTGGAATTGATCCCGTTCCCCCTCTCCCCGGCCCTCTCCCCCGTGCCGGGGGAGAGGGAGAAAAGCCTGGTTCCGTCTCTCTCTTCCAGGCGAGCACCCCGGTGCGGGGTGCTCGCCTGCCTTTTTCAGGGCCTCTTCGCCAGCAGCGCTCCATACTCCCGCCGCAGCAGGGGATTGATCGCGATCGCCTTCTCCAGCGACTCCTGCGCCCTGGCCTCCTGCCCGGCGAGGTGGAGCAGGGCTCCGCGGACCGCGTAGGCGGGGGCGTCGGCGGGATTGATGGCCAGGGCTTTTTCGACCCGCTCCAGGCCGCGTTGCACGGCCCCTGACCCCGGGCCGCCTTCGGCGCGCCAGCGCTCCACCAGGGCCTGGGCGAGAAAGATGTCCGGCGCTCCCGGGTTCAGCTCCTCGGCCCTCGCCAGGGCGGCCTCGGCGACGTCGAGCGCCGGACCCGGATCGCCTCCGCCCCGGAGGACATGGCGGGCGGCGATCAGCTCGATCCGGCCCTGCTCCAGGAAGGTGTCGGCGTCGTCCGGGTTGATGCGGAACGAGGCCTCCGTGTACGACCGGGCGGAGGCGAGCGCGGGGGCCGGGTCCTCGCCGCGGTCGAAGAGGGCCTGGCCGACCAGCCGGTAGGTATAGGCCAGGTTGTAGGGACCGTAGGGATGGTCCGGCTTGACCGCGAGCGCCTGGCGGTAGCTTGCCACTGCCTGCTGCAGTGTCTGGCGCGGGTCGGACCCCCGGGCCAGCAGGTACTCGCCCAGCGTGAGATAGGTGTTGCCCAGGTTGTTGTGGGTCGAGGCGGTGCCCGGGTTCAGGGACACGGCGCGCTGGAACGCCGCGATCGCCGCCTGGAGCGACTTCGACGGGTCCTGCCCGCGGCTGATCTCCGCCTCCGCCATGTAGTTCCAGGCCGTGCCCAGGTTCACCTGGGCGGGCAGGTACTGCGGGTTCAGCTTCAGGGCCTCGCCGTAGCTCGCGACCGCCTTGCGCAGCATGGGGCGCGGGTCCACACCGCGCCGCTGCTGGTCCTGCGCCAGGGCCATGCAGCCCACGGCCAGGGTGTTGTGGTTGGAGGTCAGCTCGGGCTGCAGCCGCACCGCCTCCTCGGCCGTCCGGACCGCCTCGCGCAGCTCGCCCGCCGGATCGAGGCCGCGGCCGAGCTGCCACGAGGCGAGCAGGCGGTGAGCGACGGACAGGTAGTTGAAGGCGCGGGCGTCGCGCGGGTTGAGCGCGATCGCCTTCTGCGCCTCGGCCACGGCGCTGGCGAGGTCGGCCTGCGGGTCCTTGCCGTAGCGCAGCTTGCGGTCGGCCTGCGCCCAGTGGATGGCGGCGCGCAGCGTGTGGGCGTCGCTCAGCTCGGGGTCCACCTCCAGCGCCAGGTCGCAGGAGCGGAACGCCTCGAGCAGCGGCTCGTCCCCCAGGTCGGAGCCCTGGAGCGCGGTGCGGATGCGGTAGGCCCGGCGCTCGCAGTCGGCGGCGTAGAGCGCGGCATCGCTGGGCACGATGGAGAGCAGCTTGCCGTAGATCTCGCCGGCGCGGTCGTAGAGCCGGATCGCCTCCTCCCGGCGGTCGGCGTCGGCGGCCTCGCCCGCCTGCTTGCTGTAGACGCGAGCTTCGAGCTCCGACGCCTCGTAGAGCCACGGGGTCTCGCGGTAGGCCTCGCGCGCCTTCGCGATCGCCTCGGGGTAGCGCTCCTCGTGATAGGCGATCAGGCCGAGGAGGTAGGGGGAGACCTGCTCCGGATCGCGGGCGGCCTCCTTGAGGTAGGAGAGGGCCGGGGCGCGGAATCGCCTGCGCGCCTGCTCCGGATCGACGGCGCCGGCCGGGCCCGGGTTGACCAGCGTCTTGTCGAGGATGGAGCCGAAGACCCGGCCGAGGGCCTCGGCGACCTCCGGGGTGCGCTGGCCGGCGTTCCAGGCGCGCTCCAGGTGCTCGCGGGCGAGCTCGTCCTGGTGCAGGGCGAGATAGCCCTGGCCCAGCGCGGAATGCCCCGGCCCCTCGGCAAGGGGTCCAAGCCGGGCCATCTCCTTGCGGATCTTCTCCAGCTCGCTGCGCAGCCGGCGCTTGGTCGCGGTCACGTCGTGGCGCGGAAGGAGGGCCGCGTAGCGCAGGCTCGCCTCCAGCTCCTTGACGCGCTGGCCGAAGCGCTGGGCGAGCTCGGCCCGCTCCCGCGCCTGCCAGCGGGTGCGCAGCACCTCGGCGCCGAGCACGGCGAGCAGCACCAGGGCGGCGGCGGCCACCACGGCGAGCGCCCGGTTCTTGCGCAGCCGCTTGCCCGCCCGGTAGGCGAGACCGGCGGGGCGGGCCGCGATCGGATCGCCCTCCAGCCAGCGGTCCAGGTCCTCGGCGAGGGCGCGGGCCGAGTCGTAGCGCCGCTCCGGGTCCTTCTCCAGGCACTTGAGGACGACCGTCTCCAGGTCGGCCGGGATGCTCGGCTTGCGCCTGCGCGGCGGCTCGGGCTCCTCCTGGAGCACCCGCACCAGCGTGCCGGCCGCGGTCGTGCCCGCGAACGGCGGGCTCTCGGTGAGCAGCTCATAGAGCACGACGCCGAGGCTGTAGACGTCGGTGCGGCGGTCGAGCTGGCCGCCCTGGGCCTGCTCGGGAGAGACGTAGGCCGGCGTGCCGCTGATCAGGCCGGTGCGGGTGAGCCCCTCCTCGCCCAGATCCTGGGCCAGGCCGAAGTCGACCACCCAGGGATGGAGGCCGCCCGCGTCGTCCTTGCCCACCAGGATGTTCGCGGGTTTGAGGTCGCGGTGGATCAGGCCGATCCTGTGCGCGGTATGGACGGCGCGGGCCACGTCGCGGACGAGCCGCACCGCGGCCTCGGTGGCGAGCTTGCCGCGCAGCTCGGAGAGGCTCCGCCCCTCGATGTACTGCATGGCGATGTAGGGCCGGCCCTCGACCTCGCCCACCTCGTGCACCTGGCAGATGTTCGGGTGCTCGACGCGCGCCTGGGCGCGGGCTTCGCGCAGGAAGCGCACCACCAGCACCGGATCGTTATAGTGCAGGAACTTGAGCGCCACGCGGCGGCCGAGCTGCGGGTCGGAAGCCAGGTAGACCGAGCCCATGCCGCCGGAGCCGAGGAAGCGCTCGACGCGGTAGCGCGGCCAGTCGCGCAGGAAGCGCAGCTCGGGAGGGAAGGCGACGGCGCCGGCGCGGCCCGGGGGCGCTTCGACCAGGGTCGGCGCGAGCGCCGGGTCGGCCTGCATGTCGAGGTCGTGGAGGAGGGAGCCCAGCGCGTCGCGGTCGAGGCGGCCGGAGTCGAGGAGCGCCTGGATCCACAGGCGCTCGGCCGGAGCTGCCCCCTCCTGGCCCGCCGGGGTGGACACCCGGTCGGCGACCGCGTCGAGGTCTTCCCAGGCGAGGAGACCCTTCGCAATGGCCAGCCTGAGGAGGCGGCTCTCGGTGGGGGCGTTCATGGGGCTCTGGTTGAGTCTACCAGGGCCAGCCTTCAGGATGTAGGGGAGGGGTTTACCCCCTCCCGGGCGGGGGCAAGCCCCGCCCCTACTAA
>JBJMGZ010000324.1:0-4092 GCA_045807605.1 Thermoanaerobaculia bacterium
CCGGCGTCCCGCCGGCGAAGTAACCTGGTGTGTCGCCGGCGGGACGCCGGCGCTCCCAGTGCGATAGGCTCTCCTCGAACCACGAGGGGGAGACTACCCATGCACAGCAGGCGCGCTCTTGCCGCCATTCTTGCCTCCAGCCTGGCGCTGGGCTGCCAGCCCGCGCTGCAGACAAACCCGCCGGTACCGCCAGCTTCCGTGGCCGTCCCGTCTTCATCCGTCGAGACCAAGGAGACCTTCTTCGCCCGCGGCCGGGCCGAGGTGGACTTCAACGCCCGCATCCAGCCCAACAGGCGCAAGGCGAAGAACGTCATCCTCTTCCTCGGCGACGGCATGGGGGTGACCACGATCACCGCGGCCCGCATCCTGGACGGCCAGATGAAGGGCATGAGGTTCGGGGAGGAGAACGACCTGAGCTTCGAGAAGTTCCCCCACCTCGCCCACTCCAAGACCTACCAGGCCAACCAGCAGACGCCCGACTCGGCCCCCACCATGACCTCGATCGTCACCGGCAGCAAGGCCAACGACGGCATGCTCTCGGTGGCCCCGAACGTGATCGGGCCGGACCCGGTGGCGGCGGCGAAGCCCGAGAACCGGCTGACCACCATCCTGGAGCAGGCCGAGGAGCGCGGCCTGTGGACCGGCGTGGTCTCGACCGCCCGCCTCACCCATGCCACGCCCGCCGCCTGCTACTCCCACACCCCGTTCCGCGACTGGGAGAGCGACGCCGACCTGAGCCCCAAGGCCGTCGAGGTGGACTACCCCGACATCGCCCGCCAGCTCCTCGATTTCCACGTCCGCGACACCACCCTGAACGGGAAGACCAGCCGCGGCCTGGAGATCGCCATGGGCGGCGGCCGCTCCAACTTCCTGACCGCCGCGGACCCCGACCCCGAGGACCAGGGGGAGAAGGGCAAGCGCAAGAGCCGCAACCTGGTGAACGAGTGGACCGGCCGCGGCGGCGCCTTCGTCTACGATCAGAAGGGGTTCGACGCCGTCGATCCGGCCACGACGGGGCCGGTGCTGGGCCTGTTCGAGCGCGGCCACATGGAGTTCGAGCTCGACCGGCCGAAGGACACCGCGGGCGAGCCCTCGCTCACCCAGATGACGGAGAAGGCGATCCGCCTCCTTCAGCGCAGTCCCAAGGGGTTCTTCCTGATGGTCGAGGCCGGACGGATCGACCATGGCCACCACGCGGGCAATGCCAAGCGGGCGCTGACCGACGCCATCGAGCTCTCCCGCGCGGTCCAGCGGGCCACGGAGCTGGTCGGGGACGACACCCTGATCATCGTCACCGCCGACCACAGCCATGCCTTCTTCATGTCCGGGTATCCGGTCCGCGGCAACCCGATCCTGGGGCTCGTGGTGACCAACGACGACACCACCGGCCTGCCGGAGCCGGGGCCGTTCAAAGCCAAGGACGGCAAGCCCTACACGACCCTGGGCTATGCCAACGGCCCGGGAGCGGTATCGCCGGGGGGCGAGCGGCCCGACCTCTCAAACGTGGACACCACGGCGGACAACTTCCTGCAGCAGTCCCTCATCCCCCTGGGCTCCGAGACGCACGGCGGCGAGGACGTGGTCATCTACGCCCGCGGGCCGCAGGCCTACCTGATCGAGGGGACGATGGAGGAGAACGCCATCTACTTCGTGATGGCGAGGGCGCTCGGCTTCGAGAAGGGGAAGCGATGATCGTCACCACGGATCATGGGGCGGTCCGCGAGCTGAGGCTGAACCGGCCGCCCGTCAACGCGATCAGCCCGGAGCTGGTGACCGCGCTCCACGACGCCGTGACCCGGGCCCCCGGGGAGGGAGCGCGGGCGCTGGTGCTCTCGGGCTCGCCCGGCCGGTACTCGGGCGGCCTCGACATCCCGATCCTCGTCGATTTCGACCGTCCGGCCATGGAGTGTCTCTGGCAGGACTTCTATCGGCTCCTCCTCGCTCTCGCGGCCTCGCCGATCCCGATCGTGGCGGCGATCACCGGCCACAGTCCCGCGGGAGGAGCGGTGCTCGCCACCTACTGCGACTATCGGATCCTGGCGGACGGCGACTTCCGCATCGGCTACAACGAGGTGGCGGTGGGCATCCCCATGCCGCTCGCGATCCTGCGCTGCGTCGCGAGGATGGTGGGTCCCCGCCAGGCGGAACGCCTCTGCGGCGGCGGCCTCCTGATCGCCCCGGAAGAGGCCCGCCGCATCGGCCTCGTCGACGAGCTGGTCCCGCTCGACAAGGTGGTGGAAAGGGCGATCGAATGGGCGAACGGAATCCTCGTCCTGCCGCCGAACGCCATGTCCCAGACCCGCAAGGCCGCAAGGGCCGATCTCGTCCGCCTGATGGAAGAGGGCCTCGCCACGGAAGGCGGGCTCCTGGTGGAGAACTGGTTCAGCGAGGAGACCCAGACGACCCTGCGGGCGATCGTGGAGCGGATGAAGAAGAAGTAGGCTGCGCTGCAACAAAACCGTTGCCCAAGGGGTAGTGTGGAGAGAGGGAAAGGAGGCTCCCATGGATTCGGCCATGACCACGACCACGTTCGAGCTGGAGGGCTACCGCGTGACGAGGGGTCTGGGGGTGGTGAGAGGGATCACGGTCCGCTCGCGCTCCATCTTCGGCACGATCGGAGGCGCGCTGCAGACCCTGGCGGGAGGCAACATCACCCTGTTCACGGAGCTCTGCGAGAAGACCCGCAGCGAAGCCTTCGAGATGATGCTGACCCAGGCCGGCAACCTCGGAGCGAACGCGGTGATCGGCGTCCGCTACGACGCGACCGAGGTCATGGACGGCGTGACCGAGGTGCTCTGCTACGGCACGGCCGTGGTGGTGGAGGCACGGACCTAGGGGAACAGCCGGTTCACCTGGATCGAAACCTCCGGGGCGAAGAGCGGCGACACCTCGTCGGACAGCTTCAGGACGGTCCGGCTTCCATACCGCTCGCCGAGGGGCTCGCGATAGACCTCGAGCTCCCGCGAGGCCAGGTTGAGAATCCAGTACTCGGGGATTCCTGCCGCGGCATAGATGCGCGACTTGACCTTGCGGTCGTACGAGAGCGAGGTCTGTGAGACCTCTGCGACGAGGACGGCCTCGGTAGGATTGAAGCCGGCATAGTCGCCGGGCTCTTCGGGCACCACCGCGATGTCGGGCTCCGGAAGGGAGTCGTCAGAAACGGCCAGCGGCATCTGGGGCTGGATCTCCAGGCCTCCCGGGACGATCTTCAGGAGCTCCCGCAGGAGCTTCCGCACAGCGCTCGAATGGGGTGTGCCCTGGGGAGTCATGTCGACGAGGATCCCCTCGACCAGCTCGACCTTCCAGCCCTCGAAAGCTCCCGCTTCCACCGCCCTCTCATACTCCTCCCGTGTCCAGTGATGGGCCTCGACCGTCGCCGTCACCATGTCAGAACCTCTCTCCAGCGATGAAGCCTCGGAGTCCGCGCCGCTCGCTTCGTGCACGGATCTTTTCGCGGGATTGTAGCTCATTGGAGCCGGCTCACGGCACCTGAGCAAGGAACGACCGCAGCAACGCCTGCTCCTGCTCGTCCTTGATGCGGGTGAACATCTTCTCCCCCAGGTCCTGGATCGTCCCGGCCTTGTCGAAGGGGAGCCGGGCATGCATCACGCCTCCGGGGAAGTGGCAGGGCGTGCAGCGGGCCTGGAGGATCGGCTTGACCTGTGCGTCGAAGTCAACGTGGCTCACGAGGGACGAGGGCGCCATGGCCGGCGGCGGAGCCGGCGGGCAGGAGGCGAGCAGCAGCAGAGCGGCCGCTGGGAGCAGCCTTGACATGGAACCATGGTACCTCACCCGAACCGCCGTGGAACCCGGCAAGCCCGGAACGCAGGTGCCGCGAAAAGGGGTCCGCATGCCGCAAAGTCTGAAGAAAATGCCGCGTAATTTCCCCATCCGAACACAGAGGACCAGCAGCTCGCAGCGGACATTCGGAGTTTCGCGGCGCGGAGCGCTCATTGTGCCGCGAAATGGCACCCGCGCAACCCCGTGGAACGCTGGCCGGCTCTCGCGCCGGAGTCGCAGGCCGCGAAACCACTGATATGAGCTGTGAATATAGAGTCGGATGCTGCGAATTGCCGTAGGGAGCGGCCAGCG
>JBJMGZ010000325.1:0-3280 GCA_045807605.1 Thermoanaerobaculia bacterium
TCGGCCGTGCCCGCGTCCACCCCGCGGTGCTCGTGGAACTTCATGTCGCCGAGCATCCGCCCCCCGGCGTGCAGGCCGTCGGTCATCCTCGACCGCTTCTCCTTGTACGGTTCGGCCATGCCGGGGTGGTATTCGATTCCATGGGCGATCCCCAGGGCCGCGCACAGGCGGCGCAGCTCGCCCTCGGGATCGCGCACCAGGTCCTCGAACAGCACGCGGTGCTGCCGCCCGGCCGGCACGGTCTCCAGGAAGGCCAGGATGTTGCGCTGGCTCGCCGTCCAGATCAGCTCGGCCAGCTCGCGCCGCGCGAACGAATGCGGCCGGCGGAAGAAGACCTGGTCGATCTTCGCCTCCTCGAACGAGTGGATCATCCCGTACGGATGGCGGACGAGATGGAGGTAGAAGGGCGCCTCGAACGTCTCCTCGGCCCGCCGCAGCACCTCGGGATCGAGCGGATAGTTCGTGGACTTGTCGACCAGCGTGCGGCCGCCCACCCATTCCTGGAGCCGGCGGTAGAAGCGCCGGATCGTCCACCCTTCGCGCTCGCAGGCCTCGACCCGCTCCCGCGCCTCGTCGAGCGTGCAGCCGCAGGCCTCCATCACCGCCCGCAGCACGCCTTCGAGCCAGAAGCTGTCGCGGCCCGGGAAGGCGGCGCGGCGCTCGGCCATGGTGTTGAAGGTCAGCAGCTCCAGCTCGGGCGGCGAGAACAGGCCGGGATGGCCGCCGAGCATGACGCGCAGGAGCGTCGTGCCCGAGCGCGGCGGCGCCAGCACGAACAGGACCGGCGGGTTCTTCGGCTCGTCCGAAGGGAACGGCGCCAGCGGCTGGATCAGGGCGCGCAGCTCCGCGAGTCGCGCTTCGTCCACACGGGTGGACCTGACCTCCGCCGCCAGGTCTCCCGGCAGCGACTCCGGGCCCCAGAGGCGGGCCACGGCGGCCCGGTGCTCGCGGCCGAGATAGGCCGCCAGCCCGTCCAGGGTGGGCGCGTCGAACAGCGCCACCACGTGGAGGATCTCCCCCATGACGCCCTGGAGGCGGTTGATGACCATGGCGCCGGTGATCGACGTGCCGCCCAGGTCGAAGAAGCTGTCGCACAGGCCCACGCGCTCGACACCGAGCGTCTCCTCCCAGAGCGCGGCGAGGAACCGTTCCAGCGGCGTGCGCGGCGGCACGTGCTCCACCCGCACCCGCTCCGGCTCGGGCAGCGCCCTACGATCGATCTTGCCGCTGGTCGTGAGCGGGAACGCCTCCAGGAAGACCCAGTCCGCGGGGACCATGTAGTCCGGCAGGCTCGCCGCGAGATGGGCGCGAAGCTCCTCTCTCTCGACCGTCTCTCTCGTCACCACGTAGGCGGCGAGCCGCAATTCGCCCTGCCCGGGATACCGCTCGCGCGCCGTGACCACGGCCTCGTGCACGGCCGGATGGCTGGCGAGGCCGGTCTCGATCTCCCCCAGCTCGATGCGATGGCCGCGGACTTTGACCTGGAAGTCGATCCGGCCGAGGAAGTCGAGGACGCCGTCGGCCCCCCCCGATCGATACCGGGCGAGATCGCCGGTCCGGTAGAGCCGCGAGCCCGGCTCGCCAAAAGGGTCGGGGATGAATCTCTCCGCGGTCAGGTCGGGCCGGCCGTGATAGCCGCGCGCCGGCTGGATGCCGCCGATGAGCAGCTCCCCCTCTCCATCCGGGGGCACGGGCTCCAGGTCGGGACCGACCAGGTGGATGGACGTATTGGGGAGCGGCCGGCCGATGGGCACGGGGCCGGAGCGGCCCGGCCCGCACTGCCACCAGGTCACCTCGACCGCGGCCTCGGTCGGGCCGTAGAGGTTGTACAGCTCCGGACCGTCCGTTCCGAAGCGCTCGAAGAAGCGGCGCTCCAGATCCTCGGACACGGCCTCGCCCGTGCACAGCACGCGGCGCAGCGCCGTGCACCGCTCCAGTCCCGGCGCGGAGAGAAACGCGCGCAGCATCGAGGGGACGAAGTGCGCGATCGTGATCCCCTCGCGCTCCATCACCTCCACCAGGTAGGCCGAGTCCTGGTGCCCGCCCGGCCGCGCCATCACCAGGCGCGCGCCGGTCATGAGCGTCGCAAAGATCTCCCACACCGAGAGGTCGAAGCTGAACGGGGTCTTCTGGAGCACGACCTCGTCCGGCCCCAGGCCGAAATCGTCGCGCATCCAGAGCAAGCGGTTGCGCACCCCCCGGTGGGCGTTCATCGCCCCTTTGGGACGGCCCGTCGAGCCCGACGTGTAGATGACGTAGGCGAGCGCGTCCGCCGGCACCTTCGGCAACACGTCCGCCTGGTCTCCCCAGGCCTCCGGATCGTCCAGCAGGACCGTCCGGGCGCCGTGCGGAGGGAGCAGGCCCGCGAGCCGGCGCTGGGTGAGCACGACCGGAGCCGCCGCATCCCCGACCATGAACGCCAGGCGCTCGGCAGGATAGGAAGGATCGAGAGGGACGTAGGCGCCGCCGGCCCGCAGCACGCCGAGGAGCCCCACCACCATCTCGAGCGACCGCTCCGCGCAGACGCCGACGCGCACGTCCGGCCCGACGCCCATCCCATCCAGGTGCCGCGCCAGCCGGCCGGCCCGGTCGAGCAGCTCGCGATAGGTGAGGGACGAATCTTCGAAGCTGACGGCAACGCGGTCCGGCGTGCGCTCTGCCTGCTCCTCGATCAGCTCATGCAGACACGGCGGCCCGGCATACGCACGGCGGACGAAGCTCCCTTCCGGAGAGCGCTGCGGAGAGAAATGGGGCGTGGCCTCTGACGTCTGCAAGCAAGACTCCGATCCTTTCGAGCCGACGCACGTGGCTCTATGGACATAAGTGACGCTGCGCCTCCGGCCCGGGACAACTTTTCCTCAAGTTGTCGAAGGCTGCAACCCGGGTTCGGGACCGACCCCGGAATTCACTTCATGGAGGGACTACGGCCAACCGGTCAATCCGGATGCCCCCTCGGGGCGCGGAAGGAGCGAGGAGTGTACAACAGGACGGCATGGCAAGCGCCTCGACCTCCCTCGCCCGGCTCGCCCGGGAGCTTCAAAAGCCCGAAACCGAGATCATGACACTGGCCTTCGAAGCGGGCCTCCGCCAGCTCTGGCGCGAGCGAATCCTGGGACAGTCCCGGGGGGCACCTGGAACTCGCAGGGCGCGCTGTCCCTGGGAGCGCTGGCGTCCCCGCCGGCATGTCCGGAGGAATTGGCGGAACGCCGGCAATTGTCGCCGCCTTTGCAAGAAGGCCGGGCCTTCGGCCCGATGTCTTCCTATGCCGGCGGGACGCCAG
>JBJMGZ010000326.1:0-6537 GCA_045807605.1 Thermoanaerobaculia bacterium
TCGTTGACCTCGGGGTTGAAGCGCGGCTTGTAGCGCTTGATGTCCCCGCGGCGGTGCTCGATCGTGATGTTGCAGCCCACGTCGCAGCCGGTGCAGATCGACGGCTTCTTGTCGAGGTAGAAGACGCGCTCGGCGAAGCGGAAGCGGGTGGAGGTGAGAGCGCCGACCGGGCAGATGTCGACGACGCAGGTGGACAGCGGGTTGTCCAGCTCCTTGCCCGGGAAGGTGCCGATCTCCGTCCGCGCGCCTCTATTGAAGAAGCCGAGCTCGCCGGTCTTCGCGACCTCGTGCGTGAAGCGCACGCAGCGGGTGCACTGGATGCACCGGTTCATGTTGAGGATCACGTTCGGACCGAGCGGGATGCGCTCGCGGCCGGGGTAGGTGCGCTTGTCCTCGAACTGGAAGCGGGAGAACGCCACGCCGTGCTTGAAGCTGTAGTCCTGGAGCCCGCACTCGCCGGCCTGGTCGCAGATCGGGCAGTCGAGCGGATGGTTGATGAGGAAGAACTCCATCATCCCCGCCTGCGCCTGGCGCACCTCGGGCGTGTCGGTCCGCACCTCCATGTTGTCCGCCGCCGTGGTCGAGCAGGCGGTCTGCAGCTTCGGCAGCTTCTTGCCGTTCTGCCAGACCTCGACCAGGCACATGCGGCACTGGCCCACGACCGTCAGGCGCGGGTGATAGCAGTAGTGGGGGATCTGGACGCCGACCTTGACGCCGGCCTCGATCACGTTGGTGCCGGCTTCCACCTCGACGGTGCGGTCGTTGATCGTGACTTTGGGCACTCTCTAAGCTCCGTCCTTGAAGTAGCGATATTGCGGGAAGGGGCAGCGGCGCTCGCGGACGTGCGCGTCGATCTCTTCGGGGAAGCGCTCGACCAGCGACTTGACGGGGCCGACGGCCGCGTCGCCCAGCGCGCACAGCGAGTTGCCGCCGACGTTGCCGGCCACGGACTTCAAGAGCATGGCGTCGCCCTCGCGCCCCTGGCCGTGCTCCAGCCGCTCGAGCACCAACTCCATCCAGTTCGTGCCCTCGCGGCAGGGCGTGCACTGCCCGCAGGACTCATGGTTGAAGAACTTGGCCAGGCGCGCCACCGAGCGCACCATGCACACCGTCTCGTCCATGACGATCACGGCCGCCGAGCCGAGCATGGAGCCGGCCTTGGCCACGGTGTCGAAATCCATCTTGATGTCGATCTCCGACGCCTTGAGGATCGGGGCCGACGCGCCGCCCGGGATGAACGCCTTGAGGTTGCCCTGCCGCCACATGCCGCCGGCCGCTTCCAGGATCTCGCGGAAGGTGATGCCGATCGGGTGCTCGTAGGTGCCGGGGCGCTCGACGTGGCCGGAGACGGCGTAGAGCTTGGGGCCGGTGTTGCGCTCGTCCGTGCCGATCGACTTGAACCAGTCGGCGCCGCGGACGAGGATGTGCGGCACGTTGCAGAGCGTCTCGACGTTGTTGATCACCGTGGGCGCGCCGAAGGCGCCGACGACCGCCGGGAACGGCGGCTTGACGCGCGGCTGGCCGCGCTTGCCTTCGAGCGATTCGAGCATGCCGGTCTCTTCGCCGCAGATGTAGGCGCCGGCGCCGCGGTGCACGTACATGTCGAGCTTGAAGCCCGAGCCCATGGCGCTGTCGCCGAGGATGCGCGCGTCGTAGGCCTCCTTCAAGGCGCGCTCCAGCAGGACGGCGGCCTTGGTGTACTCGCCGCGGATGTAGATGTAGCAGGTCGCGGCGCGCACCGCCCAGCAGCAGATGGCGCACCCCTCGATGAGCTGGTGCGGGTCGTGCTCCATGAGCAGGCGGTCCTTGAAGGTGCCGGGCTCGGACTCGTCCGCGTTGCACACGAGATACTTGGGCTGCTTCGGATCTTTCTGGGGGATGAAGCCCCACTTCATGCCGGCGGGGAAGCCGGCGCCGCCGCGTCCGCGGAGGCCGGACTTCTTGACCTCCTCGATGACCGCGTCGGGCTCCATCTTGAGCGCCTTGGCGAGCGCCTCGTAGCCGCCGGTCTTCCTGTAGCCGTCGAGCGTCAGGGCGTCGCGGTTGCCGACGTTGCGCGTCAGGACCCGTTCGAAAGCCATCTACTTCAGGCCTTTCAGGATGCCCCGGACCTGGTTCGGGGTAAGGTTCTCGTAGTAGTCGTCGTCGACCATCATCATGGGCGCGGTGTCGCACGAGCCCAGGCACTCGAAGTGGACGTAGGAGCAGCGGCCGTCCGGCGTGACCTCCTCCTGGCCCACGCCGAGCTCGTGGTGCAGGGTCTCCATGATCTCCTCGGCGCCGCGCAGCTGGCAGGAGAGGTTGGTGCAGACGCGGATGCGGTGGCGTCCGACCGGCCGCTGGTGGAACAGGTCGTAGAAGGTGACGACGCCGTAGACCTTGGACTCGGCCAGGCCGAGCTCGGCGGCTACAGCTTGAATGGCCTCGTCCGGCAGCCAGCCGCCGGAGAGGCGCTGCGCGATGTGGAGCGCCGGCAGCAGCACCGCCTCGGTCGTCGGGTAGCGCTTGCGCAGCATGTCGAGCTGGGCGCGCGCCTCCGGGGTGAACCCGGGGAAGCGGGTCTGCGGGACGGGAGCTTCGGTCACGGGGAGACCTCCAGGCGCCGGCCCCCTCGTGCGGCGCGGGCGCGCTGCTCGCGCAGGGGGGCGAGCTCCAGGCCGCCCTTGAGCCAGACGTAGGCATAGCCGACGAGGATCAGGAAGAAGAAGACCATCACGGCCCAGAACAGGGGCCAGCCGCCCTCCCTCATGATGAGCGCCCAGGGATAGAGGAACGCGGCCTCCAGGTCGAAGACGATGAAGTCGATCGCGATCAGGAAGAAGGCGATGGAGATCCGCTTGTGGGAACGGTCGAGCAGGGGGACGCCCGACTCCACCGTGGTGCCCTTGACGCGCCCGCCGGTCTGTTTCCCCAGGAGCTGGGACAGCCCCAGGATGGCGACCGCCAGGACGATCGCGATCCCCAGCATCAGCAGGACAGGGTAGTACTGCTCCGGCAAGGCAGGGTCCTCCAGAACAGGGTTGATCGGATGAAAACACCGCATACCCCGGAGCCGGGCTCCGGGGCATGTGAAGGATGTCACAAGCTAGGGGCGCGAGACAAGCGGGGAGGTTGATCCCATCCCCTCTCTCCCCATCCCTCTCCCCCGCCTGCGCGGGGAAGAGGGGGCCGGAGGGGAGGACCTACCAGGACGGCGGCTCGCCCTGCACTCCGAGGTGCAGGCGCATCAGGCTCGGGCGGTGGGCGGTGGAGAAGAAGGGGAAGGCCCCGTTGTTGATGTAGAGGTTGAACCGGTCGGCGCCGGTCCGCCCGAACGCGGCGGAGGTCGGGCCGTCGAGGCCGTCGGCCGAAGTGAGCAGGATCTCGGTGGTGCCGTCCGGGTCGAGCCGGACCAGCAGGCTGGTGGGGTCGGTCGTGCAGTAGATGCTGCCGTGGACGTCGAACGCGAAGTCGTCGCAGCCCGTGCCGGCAGGCATGGTGGCGTGCACCCGGATGTCGCCGGCCGAGCCGTCCGGCTCGACGGGGATCGCGAGGATCGTGCCGAAGCTGGAGTTGGACACGTAGACTTCGTTGCGGAAGACCTGCAGGCCGTTGGCGCCCGGCAGGGGCAGCTCGGGCGTGATCAGCCCGGCGAGGAGCGGGTCCTCGATCCAGACCTCCGCGGTCCCACCGTCCACAGGCACACGCCAGACGCGCGGCAGGGAGGAGTCGGCCACGTACACATAGCCCTTGTGCACGGCGATGCCGTTGGGGATGCTCGCGAGCGGCAGGGTGGCGAGCACCTCGCCGGAGCCGTCCGTCGTGGAGATCCGCCAGATCCCGCGGCTCTCGAGATTGCAGGAGACGACCGAGGCGTAGAGGTTGCCGTGGTTGTCGAGGGTGATGCCGGTGACCGCGTTGAGGAAGGGGCCGCAGACGGTCAGCGGCGGTCCGATCGGCAGCAGCGCCAGGGTGGACTGCGTGCCGTCTGGAGCGATCTTCCGGATCTCGCCGGTCAGGGCCAGGCTGATGTACGCGTTCCCCGCCACGTCGAAGGCGATGCTCTCCGGCGTCTCCAACTGGACGGGGTTGAACAGGATCAGGGTCTCCAGGGTGCCCGCATCTGGGCCATGGGCGAAGGCGGCCGCCGGCATCAGACAGACAACGGCGAGCACGAGGTACGAGAGCTTCGTCTTCAAGAGGGTCCCTCCCTTCCGAGGATTGGTACGGCTACCCGGATTCTACGGAAATCCGCAGGGAGGACCGCCTTGTGGCGTTTCGTTCAGGGCAGCAGGTCCGCCACCGCGATCACCGCCTCTGGCCGGGCAAGGGGAGAAACCGTATCTCCCGCCTTCAAGAGGAGTTGGGTGCGGTAGCGCTCGCCGGAGGGATCGCGGTAGACCTCCAGGGTCTTGTTCCGGAGGTTCAGGATCCAGCATTCCGGGATGCCATGCCGGGCATAGGCCGGCCGTTTCTTCCCGCGGTCGTGGAGGAGCGACTGGCGAGAGACCTCGGCGACCAGCAGCGCCGTCGAAGGGTGCTTGTCCTCATAGTCCCAGAGGCTCCCTGGCACGATGGCCACGTCGGGCTCCGGCTCGGAATTTTCGCCCAGTGCGAGAGGCGACTGGACCCGAATGTAGCTTCCGGGCAACGCTTGGCGGAGCGCCTCGATGAGCGCATGAACCACCGTGGTGTGCAAGCTTCCTTGCGGCGCCATGTCGTAGACGATCCCCTCGATCAGCTCCAGCCGGGCTTCGGGATGGAAGAAGCCGGCCTCGGCCATCCGCTCGTACTCCTCGCGGGTCCACCGGTGCTGCTCCATTTCCGCAACCGCCATGTCCTGTGTACCTCCTCGCGATGCTAACACACGGAATCCGGCAACCGGCTCCCGCAGCTCGCTCGCTCCGATGATACCGCGCCTCTCCGCGGCACGCGACGTGCATCTTCGCCCGGCACTGAAGCATCCCCGGAGAGCATCCCGGGTTACTCTCTTACCGGAGGTGCCATGACGCCAGACGCTCCGAGAGTCGCCCGCTTGGGTGGGCGGTTCGGATGTGCCCTGACGGTGGATGTCGAGGAGTGGTACCACACGTGCCTGGTGCCCGGGTACGTGAACCCCGAGGACCGGCCGCCTCTCTGCCGCGAGCTCGACTGGCTCCTCCCCGAGCTGCTGGGGATGCTCGCCGACGCCGGCAGCACCGCGACCTTCTTCGTGCTCGGCGAGGTCGCCGAATCCATGCCGCGGCGGGTGCGCGAGATCGCCGAGGCCGGCCACGAGATCGGCAGCCACGGCTATCTCCACCTGCGCGCCACGGAACGCTCGCCGCGCGCCTTCGCCGCGGACCTGCGGCGCTCCAAGGCGCTCCTCGAAGACCTCGTGGGCGAGCCCGTGCTCGGCTTCCGCGCTCCGGAATGGTCGCTGCGCAGCCTCGGCAACGCGCGCCTCCCCCTGGTCGCCGAGGCCGGCTTTCTCTACGACAGCTCGCTCGCTCCCTGCGCCTTCTCCGGACGGCCCACGAACCCGCGCTTCGCGTCGCGCCTGAACTGGAGATCCCGGGAGCTCCTGGAGCTCCTCGAGTTTCCGCCGCTCACGTTCGGCGGCGTCCTGCGGCTGCCCGCCGGGAGCTGGACCGGCCGGCTGGCCAGCCCCGAGACCCTGGTGCTCGCCGCCCTCGACCATCGCGACAAAGGGGGGCTCCCCGTGGCCGTGGTCCATCCCTGGGAGGTCTCCGGCCGCCCCACGCCGGGACGGCTCACCGGCCTCGCCTGGTTCGTCCACGAGACCGGCCGGCTCGGCTTCGCGGAGCGCTTCCGGGAGGTGCTGCGGACGATGCCGTGGGAGTCCATCTCCGATGCCGCCGGGCTTCAGGCCGCGGTGCCGCTGCAAGCCTTGGCATGCCAATCCGGCACACGGACCTCCGGCTGGCTAGCCTCGGCGGCTCGATCTCTGCTATCTAGGGGGGTCTAAGGGGTTCTGAGGGTTCGGGAGCGAGGGGTTGGTGCGAAAGGGGGGACTCGAACCCCCACGGCCTTGCGACCACAAGATCCTGAATCTTGCGCGTCTACCAATTCCGCCACTTTCGCGCGGGGCAGATTCTAGGGAGACAACCGTGGCCATGTCAACCGTATTTCCGGGAAACGAAGCGCTTCTGCGGAGCCGGGTCCTCTCCGGGCTCCGGGATTCGGGGAGAAAAGGGCTCGCGCCCGAGGAGATCAAGGAGACCGCGGGCGAAGGCGCCGCCTTGAGCGAGGTCCGGGACACCCTGGACGCCCTGGAGGCGGCGGGCGAGGCGTTCGAGATCGAGGGACTCTGGTACTCCGAGGAGTTCGGCCCCTGGCTCGTGGGCGTGGTCGAAGTCCTGGAGGAGGGCGACGGCCTGGTCCGCCGGCCGGACGCGCGCGGCCAGCGGGAGCAGCCCGAGGCCTACGTCCGCCGGCGCAACCTCAAGGGCGCGATGAGCGGCGACACCGTCCTCGTCCGGCGCATGGGCCATCGCGCCAAGGAGGGCGATTGGCGGGTCACGGAGGGCTCCGTCCAGAAGATCTTGAACGAGCGCC
>JBJMGZ010000327.1:0-8796 GCA_045807605.1 Thermoanaerobaculia bacterium
GGGAAGTCGTAGGAGTGGGTCTGGCCGGAGATGTAGGCCGCGCCCTCGCCGTCCACCGCGATCGAGAGGCCGGCGTCGTCGACCTTTCCGTCGAGGATCGTGGTGAAGACGAGGCTCCGGCCGTCCGCGCTGATCCGGGTCACGAACGCGGCGCCCGCGTTGACGGGGCTCGCCGCACCGGGGAAGTCCGGCGACGCGGTGATGCCCGTGGCATAGAGCCTCCCGGAGGTGGTCGAGGCCACGTCCAGCACCTGTTCGGTTTCGCTGCCGCCGAGGAAGCTGGACCAGTCGAGCACCGGATCGATCACCAGCGGCCGCCCGCGGTCATAATCTCCCAGGTCGAACCCGAGCCGTCCGCCGACGAGGCGATAGGACGAGGAGACCTCGCGGCGCTTGCCGTCCACCTCCTGCCAGGAAACCGGGCGCCGGAGCGTCAGCTCGCCGCCGGCCAGGTGGAGGACCAGGTCCCCCGAGGCCGCGATCTCCAGCCGCTCGGCCCCCTGGACGCTCAGGCCGATCGCGTCCGGGTCGGCGCGCGGGGCCACCACGAAGTCGAGCTCGAAGCTCCCCTCCCGGCCGTACCAGTCGAGGTCGATCCCGGGATAGACGCCCGCAAATCGCACGCGGCCGAACTGCGGCACGCCCGTGTGCCACTTCGCGGGGTCGTTGCCGACGTAGTAGTTGGTGACGCCCGGCAGCGGCTCCAGGGCCTGCGACGTACCCGGGCCGGCCCCTTCGAGCCGGAGGCGCAGGACGTGGCCGGAGAGGGCGAGCACCGCCTCGTCCCCGGTCAGGAACAGGGTCGATCCCGCTTCGCGGGAGAGGAAGCGGACCCGGGGGTCGGTCTGGCCGACGTTGGGCTCGAACACGATCGGCAGGTCGCCGAAGCCGGCCGCCCGGAGCGGCAGGGCGAGCAGAAAGAGCAGCGGACGAAGATACTTCATGCGTTTTTCCTCCTGGCTTCATCCTGCCGAACGGAGGAGCCGCGCGCCTCTGACGCCGTTCCGGATCCGGATGGGAAGATGGTTGGGCGGGCGCCCAACGAAAGTGGGGGTTTATACCAGCCCGTGCTTCACGGCATAGAGCGCCGCCTGGGTGCGGTCGGAGACGCCGAGCTTGTCGAAGATCACGCTGGTGTAGCCCTTGACCGTGCCCTCGGAGAGATGGAGGGCGGCGGCGATCTCCTTGTTGCTCCGTCCGCGGCCGATCAGCTCGAGCACGGCCCGCTCGCGGGGGGTCAGCGCCTCGTGCGGCGAAGGCGCGGGGCGGGCAGCCACCCGCTGCATGAGCGAGCGCTGCGCCTCGGGGTGGAGCCACGGCCGGCCCTGGGCCGCGTCGCGGATCGCCCGCGCCAGGTCCGCCTTGAGCACGTCCTTGAGCAGGTAGCCGATCGCTCCGGCCGCGATGGCCTCGTGCACCTGGCGGTCGTCCAGGAACGTGGTCAGGACGAGCACCTGGGTCTCCGGGCAGGACCCGCGGATGCGGCGGATGGCCTCGATCGCGCTCAGGCCCGGCATCACCAGATCGATCACCACCACGTCGGGAGCGAGCGCCCGCGCCCGCTCGACCGCCTCGTCGCCGCTCCCCGCCTCGGCCACGACCTCGAAGCCTTCGTCCTCCAGCAACGCCCGCGCCCCCTCGCGGACGATCACGTGGTCGTCCACGATCAGGATCCGGATCGGCAGGCGGATCACGAGGCTTCCCTCCCGCGGGCGGGGAGCGTCGCCTCGACGAGCGTCCCCTTGCCCGGCGCGGTCTCGATGCGCAGCGTCCCGCCCAGGGCCTCCACCCGCTCGCGCATGCTCGGCAGCCCCAGGCCTCCGCCTGCCGTCTCCGGGACTCGCGTTGCGGGATCGAAGCCGGCGCCGTCGTCGCGCAGCTGGAGGCGGGCGGCCGGACCGTCCACGACCGCAGCGATCCGCACCTGGCGCGCCCGGGCGTGGCGCAGGGCGTTCGAGAGCGCCTCCTGCGCCACCCGGAAGAGCGCCTCCTCGACCTCGGCCGCCTGGGGCTCCCAGCCCGCCAGCTCCAGCCGGATCCCGGGACCGTCCGGAGGCGCGTCGTTCGCCAGCCGCTGAAGGGCGGCGCCGAGCCCGAAGAGGCGGAGCTGGACGATGCCGGCGATCAGGACCTCGGAGGTCTGGACGTTGGCGGGGGCGGGCGCGGGCCGCAGCTCGCGCAGGAGCGCGCGCATCTCGGCCAGGGCGCAGCGGGCGAGCTCGGCGAGGCGCTCGGTCCGCCGCTCCCCCTCGGCCGGGTCGCGCCGCCAGGCCGCGGTCAGGGTCTGGGCGATCATGTTGAGGCTGGTCAGCATCTGGGTGACCGAGTCGTGGAGGTCGCGCGCCAGCCGCTGCCTCTCCTCCAGGACCGCCGCCCGCTGCGAGCGCGCGAACAGCCGGGCGTTGTTGATCGCCACGGCCAGGTGGTCGGCCACGATCTCGACGCTGGCCACGTCGAGCTCGTCGAACCGGCCCGCGCTCTCCACGTTGAGCACGCCGAGCACCTGCCCGCCGAGCAGGATCGGGACCGCCAGCTCGGAGCGGATGCCCGACGTCCCCGGCGGCCGCACGTAGCGCGGGTCGGCGTCCACGTCGTTGACGAGCTGGGTGCGGCGCTCGCGCACCGCGCTGCCCATGATCCCCTCGGCGACGGACAGCCGGTCCTCGTGGCGGATCAGCCGCTTGTAGAGGCCGCCCCGGTTGCGGACCACGAGGATGCCGGAGTCCTCCGGATCGACGAGCGGGATGTCGACGTTGGGGTAGTGCAGCAGCTCGTGGATGGCGTCGGCCGCGTTCTGGAGGAGCGCTTCGAGCTCCAGCCCCGAGGTGATGATCCGGGCGACGCGCGCGATCAGCGCGAAGCGGTCGACGTCCAGGATCCCGGAAGGGTCACGGGAGGAGGACATCGAAGGCCGTGGCGGCGAAGAGCCAGAGCGAGAGCGCGCCGTTGGCGGTGAAGAAAGCGGCATCCAGGCGCGACAGGTCGCCCGGCCGGACCACCCAGTGCTGCCAGCCGATGAGCGCGAGGCATCCGGCCCACCCGATCCAGAACCCGGGGCCCAGGCCCGGCCCGGACCCCGAATAGACCCGGGGGAGCAGCGCGAGCAGCCCGAGCATGAGCGCGTGGAGCAGCGCCGACACCCAGAGCGCCGGCACCACGCCGAAGCGGGCGGGGATCGAGAAGAGTCCCGTCCGGCGGTCGAAGTCCACGTCCTGGAGCGCATAGAGCACGTCGAACCCGGCCACCCAGAGCAGCACGCAGACGCCGATCAGGACCGGCGTGGCACGGACATCCCCCCGCACCGCGATCCACGCTCCCAGGGGAGCGCCCGCGAGCGCCAGCCCCAGCATCAGGTGGGACGCCCAGGTGAACCGCTTCGTGTAGGAGTAGAGGAAGAGGATCGCGAGGGCGAGCGGCGACAGGTAGAAGGTCAGCGGGTTGAGCATCCACGCCGCGAGCACCAGCAGGGCGGAGCTGGCAATCACGAAGAGGGCGACCCAGACCGGGGAGACGAGCCCCGCCGGAAGAGCGCGCGACGCGGTCCTGGGGTTGGCGGCGTCGATCCTGCGGTCCACCAGCCGGTTGAACCCCATGGCCGCGCTCCGCGCTCCGACCATGGCGATCACGATCCACAGCACCGTCCGCCACGAAGGCCACCCCTCCGCCGCCAGCACCATCCCCAGGAACGCGAACGGCAGGGCGAACAGCGTGTGCTCGAACTTGATCATCTCGAGCACGGTCGAGAGCGAGCGGAGGAAGGGCATGCCGGGGGGAGATTCTACGTCCTTTCAGCCCCGGGCTGCCCTCGGCTGCTCTGCCGGAGCGACCTCCTCTGCGCCGGTCTCGTCGAGCGAGACCTGCACCTTGAGGCCGACAGCCCGCGCCAGCTTGACCATGGTGGCGATCGTGAGATTGTCGCGGCCCTTCAGGATGCGGGTGATGTACGGCTGGCTCGCCCCGATCCGGCTCGCCAGCTCCGTCTTCGAGATGCCCTGCTTCTGCATCTGCTCGTGCAGTTGCATCGTGAACTGGAGGATCACGTCCGCGATCCAGTAGTCATCCCGGGTTTTCGCGTCCTGGATCAGGTCCGAAAAGCTCATGGCTCACTCCTCTTCGATCCGGATCTCGCCGGTTGCCTTGGCCGCCCGATACTCCCAGAGCGTCTGCCGGGCCAGGGCTCTTTCGCCGTCCGGAGTCTTCCGAGTCTGCTTGATGAACCCGTGCGAGCAGACGATGACCCTGCCGCGGTCGTAGAACCAGAGGATTCGCAGCCGGCCCTGCTCGGTCTGCCAGATCTCGGGCTCGATCTGGTGCGAGATGTCCGGCAGGTACTGAGGGCCGTGTTCCGCCATCGCCTCCAACCGTCTCAGCATTCGATCCTTGTCCTTTCCGAGCTGGCTCCGGTCGGCCAGAAAGGACTCCAGTGGGCACTCGCCCCGATCGGAGCAAACGGCGTACAAGGTCCACAGGGACCGGGCAACGACCTTCAGTCGCATCATAACTTTTAGGTTAAGTCCTCGTCAAGACAATTACACCTCGGCGGCCCTCCCGGAGGGGATGCCGATCGTCGAGTCAGGCTGCTTTGTTCCGGGCGGGGATGATATCAGGGAATTACCGATTGTCCCCCCACCGCAACCCCGCCGCCCCGGCCTCCGGGATCCCGAACCGGTCGAGCACCCGCAGCGTGTAGTGGTCGAGGAAGCGGCCGAGGTCCTCGCCGCCGATGTAGAAGGCCGGCACGGGCGGCAGCAGGGTGGCTCCCGCGTGGTGGAGGCGGCGCATGTTCTCCAGGTGGACCAGGCTGTAGGGGGTCTCGCGGAAGCCCAGGACCAGCGGCCAGCTCTCCTTCAGGGCCACGGCTCCGGCGCGGTGGATCAGCGTCCGGGCCGTGCCCGTCGCGAGAGCGCCGAGGGTGCCGGCGCTGCAGGGCAGGATCGCCGTGCCGGTCAGCCGGTACGAGCCCGAGGCGATCGGCGCGTCGAGATCGTTGTCGCGGTGGAGGACCAGCTTCTCCCGCGCCGCGGGGGTAAGCCCGGCGGCGTCGGCCAGATCGGCGGCGCCGGTGCGGTCCGGTCCCAGCTCGTGGCGCAGCACCTGGCTCGCTCCGGCCGAGACCACCAGGTGGATGCGCTCGATCTCCGGCAGCTCCGCCAGCCGGCCCAGCACGTGACGGGGCAGAAGCATCCCGGATGCGCCGGTGACCAGGAGGGCTAGACGGTGCATCCAGGGATCGTATCAGCGGTGCCGGTCCATCTCCTCCCGCACCGCCTCCCGTACCGCCTCCAGGATCACGGTCCGCAGCTCCTTCCGGGTCAGCACGAGCCCGGGAGGCGGCGGCGGATAGGGACGGTACACCCCGTAGGCTTCGAGCAGGAGCTCCACCGGATCGAACCCCAGGGCCCGCCCGAGCATCGCCAGGTGGCGCAGGCGCAGCTCCGTCCGCCCGCGCAGGAGATTGCCGATCGTGCCGTGGCCCAGGTCCAGCTCCCTCTCCAGGTCCCGGTGCGACCGCCGGGAGAGGCGCACCTTCTCCCGCAGAAGCTCGAGCAGACGCAAGCTTTCCGGATCGTTTCCCATGACAGCTGGATTGTATTCCGGGAACGCGGGCGGTTTGAAGTTCCCGGCGGCGGGAATTTGTACATCGGCAGAGATCCTCGCCAGCCGCCCCCTGGAAACCGGCGCCGTCCGCGGATAAGATGGGAATCCCTGCCGGGGGACGCCGAGTTTTTCCCCCATGGAGCGCCCGCCCGAGCGGGCCTGCCCGAACCGACATCCAAGTTCGGACCTGGAACCAGACGAAAGGAGGTCCTCCATCGTGTCCGTCCGCAAGATCTTCGCTCCGGGGCTGCTCGCCCTGGCGGTCCTGGCGGCGCTGGCGGCAATGACCGCGCTCGCCCCCGCCGCCCGCGCCCAGTCCCCCGGGGACATCTTCCCCTACAAGGTCCACGAGACCACGCTCGACAACGGCATGCAGGTCGTCGTGATCCCCTATGACAGCCCGGGGACCGTGGCCTACTACACGGTCGTGCGCACCGGCTCCCGCGACGAGGTCGAGGCCGGCCACAGCGGCTTCGCGCACTTCTTCGAGCACATGATGTTCCGCGGCACCGAGAAGTACTCCCAGGACGCCTACAACGACGTGCTCAAGCGCATGGGCGCCGACTCCAACGCCTTCACGGCCGACGATCAGACCGTCTACCACATGGTCGGACCCGCCAGCGAGCTCGACACGATGATGGACATGGAGTCCGACCGCTTCAAGAACCTCAAGTACACCGAGGACGCGTTCCGCACCGAGGCCCTGGCCGTGCTCGGCGAGTACAACAAGAGCGCCTCGAACCCGTTCCTCCCCATGTTCGACAAGCTGCGCGACCTGGCCTACCAGAAGCACACCTACAAGCACTCGACCCTCGGCTTCCTGGCAGACATCAAGGCCATGCCGGGCTACTACCAGTACAGCCTCGAGTTCTTCAACCGCTTCTACCGGCCGGAGAACGTCACCCTGCTGGTGGTCGGCGACGCGCAGCCCGAAAAGGTCGTCGCCATGGCGAAGCAGTATTACGGCGACTGGAAGAAGGGCTACCAGGCGCCCAAGATCGTGGCCGAGCCGCCGCAGACCGAGGCCAAGAAGGGGCACCTCGACTGGCCCAGCCCCACGCGTCCGTACCTGATGGCCGGCTACCACATGCCCGCGTTCAGCACGGACAATCCCGATGCCGCGGCGCTCAGCCTCGTCGGCCAGCTCCTGTTCAGCGAATCGGCCCCCCTGTACCAGGAGCTGGTCGTGGACAAGCAGTGGGTGGACTTCATCGGCGGCGACGCCGACTTCCACCGCGACGCCTATCTCTTCAGCTTCTTCTCGCGGGTCAAGTCCGAGGACCTGGTGCCGAAGGTGAAGGAGACCGTCGACCGCTACATCGCCGAGCTCGCCGCGAAGCCGGTCGATCCGAAGCGCCTGGAGCGCATCAAGTCGCACCTGCGCTACGACTTCGCCCTCGGCCTCGACACGCCCGGCGCCGTGGCCAACCAGGCCGCCACCGCCATCGCCGTGGCCGGCGACGTGGGCGCGCTCAACCGCCTCTACCAGCAATACGACAAGGTCACCCCGGCGGACATCCAGCGGGTCGCCCGCGAGGTCTTCAAGCCGCAGAACGAGACCTACGTCACCCTTTCGTACAAGGCGCCGGCCGGTTCGACCGAGAAGCCGGGCGCTCCGGGGAGCCAGGGAGGTGCCGACCATGATTGACCTCAAGAAGACCGCCGCTACCGCGGTTGTCGCTCTCGCGCTGCTCTCCGGTGCGGCCCGGGCCGACCAGGCAGCTTCCAGCGGCGGCATCCAGGTCGTGGCGCTGCCGAGCGAATCGCCGCTGGTCGCCATCCGCCTGATGTTCGACGTCGGCTCGATCCACGATCCCAAGGGCAAGGAGGGCCTCTCCGCCCTCACGGCCTCCATGGTCGGCGAGTCCGGCACGAAGAAGCGCTCCTACACCGAGCTCCTCGAGGCGCTCTATCCCATGGCCGCGGCCATCCAGACCGGCGGCGACCGCGAAGTCACCCTCTTCTCCGGCATGGTCCACCGCGACAAGCTGGCGGAGTACACGGCGCTCCTGGAGGAGGTCCTCCTGCAGCCCGCGTTCTCCGAGCAGGACTTCCAGCGCAACAAGGACCAGCTCCAGTCCTTCCTGGCCAACACGCTGCCGAGCAACGACGAGCTGCTCGGCCTCGAAGCGCTCCAGACCGAGCTCTGGAAGGGCCATCCCTACGGCCACCCCACGGCCGGGACCGTCGAGGGTCTCAAGAGCATCACGATCGACGACGTCAGGAAGTTCTACCAGGACAACTACACCCAGGCGAACCTGATGCTCGGCGTGGCCGGCGGCTATCCCAAGGGCTACGTCGAGAAGCTGCAGCAGGACCTGTCGGCCCTCCCCAAGGGCCAGGCAGGCCGGACGGAGCTCCCCGCGGCGCCCGCGGTCAAGGGGCGCAACTTCTTCCTGGTGGAGAAGGAGACCGCCTCGGTGGGCCTCCACTTCGGCTTCCCTCTGCCGGTGACCCGCGCGGACGCCGACTACTTTCCGCTGATGGTGGCGGGGAGCTTCCTCGGCGAGCACCGCACGTTCCACGGCCGGCTGATGCAGCAGCTCCGCGGCGCGCGGGGCCTCAACTACGGCGACTATGCCTACATGGAGTACTACGCCGTGCCGCCCTTCACCAGCAATCCGACGCCGAACGTGCCGCGCCGGCAGCAGTACTTCTCGGTCTGGATCCGGCCGGTCGTCCCGACCGACGCGCAGTTCGCGCTGCGCGCCGGGATGTACGAGGTGCAGCGTCTGCGCGACCGCGGCCTGACGCAGGCGGAGTTCGAGCTCACCCGCGACTTCCTCCTCAACTACACGAAGCTCTGGGTGCAGAGCCTGCCGGACCGTCTCGGTTTCCAGATGGACTCCGAGTTCTACGGCACGCCGTATTTCATCGACGAGGTGGACAAGCGCCTGCGGACGATGAAGGTCGACGAGGTCAACGCGGCGATCAAGAAGTACCTGAGCCTGGACAACTTCGACGCGGTGCTGGTCACCGACAACGCGGCCCAGGTCAAGGACATGCTCGAGAAGGACGCGCCGAGCCCGAAGACCTACAACAGCCCGGTCGCGGCGGACGTGACCGAAGCCGACAAGATCATCCAGGCGCTGCCGGTCAAGCCGACCTCGATCGAGATCGTCCCGGTGGCGGAGCTGTACGAGAAGTAGGACCCGGCCTCGTTGGCTGGTGATGAAGGGGAGCCCCGGATGGGGCTCC
>JBJMGZ010000328.1:0-12775 GCA_045807605.1 Thermoanaerobaculia bacterium
TGCGGCGGGCGAGTTGGAGGCCTCCGTGAAGCTCGCCGAGGCGGCGGAGATCATCGCCACGAACCCGGTCACCCTGCAGCTCCGCTACCTGCAGACGTTGACCGAGATCTCGGCGGAGAAGAACTCGACGATCATCTTCCCGCTGCCGATGGACCTGGTCAACGCGTTTCTCGACCGCGGAGCGCGCAAGTAGGGAGCCTGTTTTTGACGAATTCGCACGAGCCCAGCTACTACGAGATCGCGCTGACCAACCGCCAGGTGGTCGTCGCGTTCGTGATCCTCCTGCTCTGCCTGGTGTCCGCGTTCTTCTCGGGGCTGTGGATCGGCCGCGAGAGCGCGGCGCGGGCGGCGCAGGACCAGATCGTCCGCAACACGCCGCCCTCGCCCACGCCGCAGGAGGGACAGGAGCTGGACGAGCTGGCGTTCTTCGAGGACGGGCAGAAGCCGGCCGCAGCAGACACCACGCCGGATGCCACCGCGACCCCGGCGCCGGCCCAGGACACCACCCTGCTCGAGGACTTCGGCGGCGAGCCGGACGAGGAGACCGCGGTCGGCGATCCCGAGCTTCCCGAGGGCCGCCGCCGCCATGGCCGGCGCGGCCGTAACGCCGCCGGGGAAGGGGACGACGAGGAGATCGCGCAGGCCACGCCGGCTGCCACTGCGACCCCGGCCCGCCCGGCCGCCCCGCCGGCTGCCACACCGGCTTCGCCGGGCAACGAGCCGCGGATGGCCGCCGGCCAGATGGTCATCCAGGTCTTCTCCTCGCCCGAGCTCGACCAGGCGGAGAAGGTGCGCGACCGCCTGATCGGCGGCGGCCACAAGGCCTTCCTCTCGCCTGTGCAGGTGGCCGGCCGCACCATGTACCGCGTGCGCATCGGCCCGTTCGACTCCCGCGCCGCGGCGCAGAAGGTGGCCGAGCAGGTCCGCAAGGGCTACAAGCTCGACACCTGGGTGACGGAGTAATCACCCGGGTGAAGTGGCTCCTCGCCGCGGGCGCCGGCGTGCTCTGGGCGCTCCAGTTCGGCCGCGAGCCGCACGCGGTCGCGCCCTGGCTCGCGCTCGCGCCGCTGCTCCTCCTGCTCTCCTCGACCCGGGCCTCCGGGCGCCTGGCTTTCGTCTTCGGCTTCACCTCCTGGCTGACCGGCCTGTCCTGGATCGTGCCCACGCTGGTCACCTACGGCGGCATCTCCGAGCCGCTCGCTTGGCCGCTCACCGGCCTGCTCGCCGCCTACCTCGCCGGGTTCGACGCGGCGTTCGGCTGGCTCGGCGGCAAGGTCTGGAGGAGATGGGGCACGGCCGCGCGCCTCGTGGTGCTGCCATCGCTCTGGGTGGCGCTCGAATGGCTCCGCACGTATCTCTTCGGCGGCTTCCCCTGGAACCTCGCGGCCTACTCCTGGGTGGACGTGGCCGGAGCGCTGCCGCTCTCGGCCTGGATCGGTCCCTACGGGATCTCGTTCCTGGTGGTGCTGGCGAGCGCGGGCGTGGCCACGGCCGTCGAGCGCCGCCGCTGGGAGCCGCTCGCCGCGGCCTGGGCCGTGCCGCTCCTCCTCCTCCCCATGGCCGGCCGCTGGAGCCTGCGCGAGGGGATCGAAGAGCATCGCGAAGGCGGCTTCCTGGAGCAGGAAGGTCTGCCGGTGCGGCTGATCCAGCCGAACATCGCGAACCTGACCGAGTACGACGCGGTCGCGGTGCTGCGCAACTACCGCAAGATGATGGACGCCTCGGTCGAGGCCTGCCAGCCGGGCGCGCTGGTGATCTGGCCGGAGAGCGCGGCGTGGCCGTTCTCCTATGCCAGGGATCCCATGCTGCGGGCGGATCTGAACGCGCTGGTCGAGAAGGGGTGCACGGTGCTGTTCAACTCCAGCCATCCGGTGGAGGAGAGCTTCTACAACTCGGCCTATCTGCTGTCGCCGCACGGGAGCGTACACCGCTACGACAAGCGGCACCTAGTGCCGTTCGGGGAATACATCCCATTCAAGGGGCTCTTCTCCTGGATGGACAAGCTGGCGCGCAACGCCGGCGACTTCCGGGCGGCGGCGGGGCTGACCCTGCTGCCCTGGGAGCGCGAGAAGCTGGGCATGGCCATCTGCTACGAGGTGGTCTACCCGGAGGAGGTCGCGGAGCTGGCGCGCCGCGGCGCCACCGTCCTCGTCACGATCACCAACGACGCCTGGTACGGCGACACCTGGGCCCCGTGGCAGCACTTCCGGGCGGCCCGCTTCCGCGCCGCCGAGAACCGCCGGCCGCTGCTGCGCGCCGCGATCACGGGAGTGTCCGCGGTCGTCGGGCCGGACGGCGCGGTCTGGTCGCAGCTCGGCGTGTTCCGAGAGGGCGTGATCCGCGCCCGGGTGCTGGGCCGGCACGGCCTCACGCCGTACGCCCGCCATCCCTCGGTGGTGCCTCTGCTGGCGTCGATCGTTTCGGCGCTCTCGGCCGCGGCCCTGGTTGCGTTATATTTCGCTCGCAAGGAGAAGAGACCATGATCGCCTCGGACGCACAGCAGCGCATCGACACCCTCGCGGAGCAGCTCTCGAACCTCCGGGGGTATCTTTGAGGACACCGGCCTAGAGAAAGAGCTGTCGGACATCGACCGGCAGATGCAGGAGCCGGGGTTCTGGGACGACCCTACCCGCAACGCCACCCTCATGCAGCAGCGCCGCGGCCTGGAGCGGCGGCTCGGGACCCTGAAGCGGCTGCGCGACGACGCCGACGAGCTCGCCACCTGGCGCGAGCTCCTGGCCGAGGGCGAGACCGACGACGAGCTCGCGCGCTTCCTCGACCGCCTGCAGACCGACCTCGACCGCCTGGAGCTGGAGCTGAAGCTCTCCGGCCCGGACGACGACAAGAACGCCATCCTGGCGATCCATCCCGGGGCCGGCGGCACCGAGTCGCAGGACTGGGCCGAGATGCTCCTGCGCATGTACCTGCGCTGGGGCGAGCAGCACGGCTACCAGGTGGAGCTGATGGAGCGCCAGGACGGCGAGGAGGCGGGCATCAAGAGCGCCACCTTCGCGGTGCGCGGCGAGAACGCCTACGGGTATCTCAAGAGCGAGGCCGGCGTGCACCGGCTGGTGCGGATCAGCCCCTACGACTTCCAGGGCCGGCGCCACACCTCGTTCGCCTCGGTGGACGTCTACCCGGAGGTGGACGACGACATCGCGATCGAGGTGCTGGACAAGGACCTCCGGGTCGACACCTACCGCTCGTCCGGAGCGGGCGGCCAGCACGTCAACAAGACCGAGTCGGCGGTGCGCCTCACCCACATTCCGAGCGGCATCGTGGTGGCCTGCCAGAACGAGCGCAGCCAGATCAAGAACCGGGCGATGGCCATGAAGGTCCTCAAGTCGCGGCTCTACGACCGGGAGCTGCAGAAGCGGGCGGCGGAGCAGGCCGAGCGCGAGGGCAAGAAGATGGACAACGCCTGGGGGAGCCAGATCCGCAGCTACGTCCTCCACCCCTACCGCCTGGTCAAGGACCACCGCACCGGCGCCGAGGTGGGCGACGCCAACCGCGTGCTCGACGGCGGGGTGGACCCGTTCATCGAGGCGTTCCTCAAGGGCCAGATGGCGGCTCCGGGGAAGGACGACCTGGCGTTCTAAGTGGCTCTAGAACCTGCCTTCCGTGATGTAGGGGAGGGGTTTACCCCCTCCCGGGCGGGGGCAAGCCCCGCCCCTACATTGCGCCTCGACTACGTCTCCCCCCTCCCGCCCGTGCGCTCCGGGATCGCTGACTACAGCCTCGACCTGCTGCCGCACCTGGCGAAGCTTGCCAACGTCCGCCTGATCCACCTCCCCGGCCAGCCGGTCGCGCCCGAAATCGTGCAGGCGTGGCCCATGGCGCCCGCTTCGGAAACCGGGAAGGACGTCCGCCTGCCCCTCTACCAGATGGGCAACAACCGCCACCACGAGGGGGTCATGGAGCTTGCCCTCAAGATCCCGGGCGTGCTCACCCTGCACGACGTGGTCCTCCACCACCTGCTCCTCGACGTCACCCTCGGCCGCGGCGAGTTCTACCCCTACAAGGAGCGGCTGACCCGCGACCACGGCTGGATCGGCGAGGCCGCGGCCCTGGCCAAGCGCTGGAACGCCTATGGCGACGCGCCGGTCTTCGCTCTGCCGGCCCATCGCGATCTGCTGCGCCGGCAGCGCGGCGTGCTGGTGCACAGCGAGTGGGCGGCGGCCCTGGTGCGCGAGGAGGATCCGGAGATCCGGGTGCGGGCGATCTCCATGGGAGTCCCCCTGCCGCCCGCAGTTGATCCCGAGGCCGGACGCCTGCTGCGCCGCCGCCTCGGTCTCCCCGGGGACCGGCCCGTGCTCGGCTCGTTCGGGTTCCAGACCCCGATCAAGCGCACCGGCGTGGCGATCCGGGCGCTGGCGCATCCGGGCCTGGAGCACACCCATCTCCTGATCGTGGGCGAGGCTTCCAAGGGCCTGGAGCTGGAAGAGGAGGCCCGGCGGGCCGGCGTGGCCGATCGGGTGCACGTCCTGGGGTTCCTCCCCTTCGAGGACTTCGAGGCGGCCATCGCCGCCGTGGACCTCTGCCTGAACCTGCGCTATCCCACGGCGGGCGAGACCTCGGCCTCGCTGCTGCGCGTGCTCGCCGCCGGCCGGCCGGCCATCGTCTCGGACTACGCCCAGTTCGCCGACCTGCCGAGCGAGGTGGTGATCCGGGTGCCTCTCGGAGGTGACGAAGAGCCTGGAGAGCTGGCGGCGCTGCTGCGGAACCTCCTGGCCAACCCCGAGCGCCTGCGGGCCATGGGGGAGGCGGCGCGGGAGCACGTGCGCGTCCGCCACGATCCCGCGAAGTCCGCGGCGATGGTGGTGGAAGCCTGCCGCGAGTGGCGGGAGCTTCCGCCGCCCGGGGGGAAGCTGCCGGAGGTGCCGCCGCCGACCAGCCTCGCCTGGGGCAAGCTCGACGGCGAGGTCGAGGTCGAAGGGGCCGACCTCCCCTGGCCGGAGGGGGAGAGGCGGCGGCTCCGCATCCGTCTCCGGAACCGCGGCTTCGCCCGCTGGGTGGCCGGCGACAAGGGGCCGGGCGGCGTCGCGGTCGTGGTCAAGCTGTTCACGGACGAGGGCCTGACCGAGAACCTCCTCGCCGAGCGCCCGTGGCTCCCGCTGCCGCGCGATCTCCAGCCTGGAGAGGAGGCCGAGATCGAGACCGAGGTCCGGCGCCCCCCGGGCTACGCCCACCTCTGGATCGAGCCCCATCTCTTCGGCGGACTGGGCCTTTCGAAGATAGGCGGACCGCGATGGGAGCGCCGCCTGTGAGGGCTTCCTGGGCGGTCCTGATCGCCTTGCTGCTCGCCCTCCTTGGCGCCACCCTGGTGAGCGACCGCGCCGCCCGGCCGCCGGAGGCGGGGGACGAGCCGACCTACGCGCTTCAGGCCGCGAGCCTCGCCTGGGACTTCGACCTGCGCTACTCGGACGAGGACTTCGCCCGCTACCGGGAGCAGTGGGGCGCGCGCCCGCCCGGGATCGACCTGGAGAGCCGCGACGGCGGACGGACGCAGGTCTACGGCCGGCCCTTCTTCCACGCGCTCGTGGCCGCGCCGTTCCTCCGGATGATGCCGCAGCGCGGGATGAGGGTGGCCAACGCCCTGCTGCTGGCGGCGGCGGCGCTGCTCGCCGCCTGGGCGCTGAAGAAACCGCTCTGGGTGGCGGTCTTCGTCTTCGCCTCGGCGACCTTCACCTACGTCTTCCTGGCGACCGCCGACATCTTTCTTTTGGCGGTCACCGCCGCCGGCTTCTCCCTGGCCTATGCAGGGCAGAAGGAGGCCGCCCTGCCCTCCATCTACCAGGGGGACCGGGTCTGGTCCTGGCGGGACTTCGGCCGCTGGCTTGCGGTCGGGCTGCTGCTCGCGATCCCGGGCACCTACCGCCCGCTCTATCTCTTCCTCCTGCTCCCCGCGGTTGTAACGCGGAAGACCCGCGCCGCCTGGGCTGGGCTGTTGATCGGGGCGGCCGGCATTCTCGCCCTGGCCTTCCTCGTCCATGCCAACGCCGGCGGCGACCCGCTCCTCGCTCCGAGCCTGGCTTTCGAAGCGGACCCCGGCCTTCTCCTCTGGAATGCGGTCTACTTCCTCGTGGGGAGGCACGTCGGAATCCTGCCGTACTTCCTGCCCGTCCTCCTGGCCCTGCTGGCTGCCCGGAGCGACCGCTGGGCGCTGGGGGCCGGAGCTGCGCTGGCGGCGATCGGCTTCCTGGTGGCGCACCCCTACGACTTCGCGGGGTTCGCCGGGGGAGAGGGCAACCGCCTGTTCCTGCCGCTCTACGCGGCGCTCTGGTTCCTGGCGGAGAAGCCCGTCCGTTCCGCCTGGGCGGTCGCGATCGCCCTCCTCGCGGCGCCCTTCCTGCTCCCTCTGCCGCCGTCCATCGGCGAGAGGGTGGAGAGCTGGCTGCCGTACGAGGCGACGCAGCGGGAGCTTCCCGGAGCCTGGATCTCCCAGGGGGATCTGCGGATCAAGCCCACGAGCCCGAGCGTCTGGCAGGCGCCGCGAGGGGGCGACTTCCGCATCGCGGGAGGGCAGGCCGGCGAGATCGTGGTCGCGAGCCCCGGTCCGCTCGAATCCCTGGAGCTGGCCTTCGACCGCAACGCGCCCGCGCGGCTCCAGGCCAGGGGCCAGGACTTGCGACCCATGAGGCTCGGGGCCGACGGCTCGGTGACCTTCCAGGTGCCGCTCGGCTCGGGCCGCGTCCATCCCATGTGGTGGACCGGGGAGAGCCATCACCTCTACACGCTGGGCTTCCGCCTGCCGGACGCGCCGATCAAGCCGATCGCGTTCCAAGTGAGGCGTCCATGAGCGAGCCGCGCAGTTGGATCCTGCAGATCCGGAACCTCCTCGCCTCGCCGCCGCCGCGGCGTCTGGCCGCGAGCGACCTGCGCCAGGCCTCGGTGCTGGTGCCGCTCTACGTCGATGCCGGCGAGCTCTGGACGGTGCTCACCAAGCGCACGGACGACCTGCCGAGCCACCGCGGCCAGATCGCCTTTCCGGGAGGAGGCCGCGAGCTCAAGGAAGACCCCTGGGCCGCGGCCCTGCGCGAAACCGAGGAGGAGATCGGGCTCGACCCGAAGAGGGTGCTCCCCCTGGGCCAGCTCGACGAGGGGGAGACCCCGGCCGGCTTCCGCGTGATCCCTTGCGTGGGAGCGATCCCCTTCCCCTACGAAGCCCGCCCGAACGCCGGCGAGATCGCCGAGGTCTTCAGCCTCCCCCTGACCGCCTTCACCAACCCGAGGATGGTCGAGGAGCGCCCGGTCAAGATCAACGGCGTCGAGCGCCTGCTGCTCGTCTACCACATCGGCAACCGCCAGATCTGGGGGCTCACGGCGCGGATTCTCCAGAACCTGCTGGTGCGGCTGGGGCTGGAGCCGGCGGGGGAGAACTGATCGGGAAGGTCGCGGCTGGCCGGCCATTCGGTGGGGAAGGAGGCCGCCGTTGGGGGCGTGATGAATCACGCCCCTACAAGCGAGATCGTTGACATCGATGAGGCTGGGGCCTTGCTTGTAGGGGCGACATTCATGGCGCCCGCCACTCCCGGTACAATCGCCGCATGCGCCCCGTCCTTTCCCTAGCCCCGCTCTCCCTTGTCCTGCTCTCCTGCGCCTCCATGCCCCACCCGTCCGGCAGCCTGCCCGGAGAGGTGGAGCGCGTCATTGCCCGGCAGGCCCGGCAGGCCCGGCAGGGCAAGCAGCGGCTGATCGGCGTGGCCTTCCAGCACCTGGGCACGGGCGAGACGCTTTCGATCAACGACCGCGAGCGCTTCCATGCCGCGAGCACGATGAAGATCCCGGTCATGATGGCCTTCTTCGAGGCGATCGACCGCGGCGCCCTGCGGCTCGACGAGCCGGTCCCCGTCCGCAACGAGTTCCACAGCATCATGGACGACTCGGTCTACACCCTCGACCCCAAGGAGGACGGCGATCCCGACCTCTATCAGGCCGTGGGGCAGTCGCGCCCGCTGGAGGAGCTGATCCGCCGGATGATCGTGCGCAGCTCGAACCTGGCCACGAACCTCCTCATCGAGCGCATCGGCGCGTCCACGGTCATGGACCTGATGCGGCGGATCGAGGCCTACGACATCCAGGTCCTGCGCGGCGTCGAGGACCAGAAGGCCTACGACGCGGGGATGAACAACGCCACCACCGCGAACGACCTGCGGATCGCCCTCAAAGCGATCGCGGAAGGCGCCACCTTCTCCCCGGCCAGCTCGCAGCGCATGATCGACATCCTCAAGGCCCAGGAGTTCAACGAGAAGATCCCCGCCGGCCTCCCCCCTGGCACGCCCGTCGCGCACAAGACCGGGGACATCACCGGCATCCACCACGACGCGGCGATCGTCTTCCCGCCCGGGGAGAAGCCCTACGTCCTGGTGGTCCTCACCGCCGGCTTCCAGGACGAGAAGGAAGCGGACAAGGCGATCGCGGACATCTCGCGGGCGGTGTGGACGCACCGCGGGCAGAAGTAACGAACCGGCGCAGCCCGGAGCCTGTCCTGATGAGCATCCAAGCGAGGAGGACAGTCTTGAGACAGATCCACCGCAGCATCCTCATCACCTTCGTCGTGTCACTGGCAGCCTGGCGGGCTGACGCTCAGCCCGGGACCGAGGACCCGGGAACGCACGGCATGCTGGTCCTGGGCTCGGAGGCCGTCTACGTCTCCCACCTGCCGATGTTCGTGCCCCAGCACCGTTATCAGGGCATCTGGGAGGTCAGCTTCGGCGAGGCGGGCGACAAGGTCTATCGCGCGGAGCGCGCCCGGCCCCAGAACGCGAAGCAGATCTTCACCCTGCAACCGACAGAGCGCTTCCGCCTGCCGGAGCTCACCCAGACGCGCAAGTCGTTCCAGGCGGACGTCTTCCTGGGCCATTTCGAGCGGCCGGGGCACAAGCGCATCCTCCAGAACGTCAAGGTGACGCTGCGGCGGCAGGTCCACTGGCACCCCTTCCGGAACAGCCATGAGCGTCCCGAGCCGCTGACCTACCTCCTGTTCGGCCAGGGTGACGAGCTGTTCCTGGCCCACTGGATCAGCCTGGCGCCCAACTACGACCAGATCGTGTCGGTGACGCCGTCGAAGCCCCTCGGCGAGATCCCGGAAGGCGCCCAGCTCGTGCTGACGAAGCGCGGCGACGCCGATGCCTTGCGGGCCGGAGACTCGGTCTCCGGAATGATGATCGTCGAGCACGGCCCGGAGCAGCCCGCCGCGGTCACGCCGATCGACCTGAAGGTGGGGTCCGTGATCTACCTGGAAGAGGGCGAGCTGGAAGAGAACGATCTGACGGACGGGAAGTGAGCTCGGGCCTCGGGCAGAGTGCGGTAGCATACTCCGCCTCATGAGACGGCCGCTGACCGCTCCGGAAGAGCTCGCCTGCAGCATCAGCCATGGCATCGGGCTGGTGGCGAGCCTCGTCGCCCTGCCGGTGCTCGTGATCCAGGCCCTGGAGCGCGGGGATACCTGGCAGATCGTGGGCGGAGCGGTCTATGGGACGATGCTGATCCTGCTCTACGCGGCCTCGACCCTGTACCACGCCTGCCCGCCGCACAAGGGCAAGGCGCTCTGGCGGGTGCTCGACCACTCGGCCATCTATCTGCTGATCGCGGGCACGTACACGCCGTTCACGCTGGGAGCGCTGCGCGGTCCCTGGGGCTGGTCGCTGCTGGTGGCGATCTGGGCGCTGGCGGTGGGCGGGATCCTGTTCAAGACCTTCCTGGGATTCCGGTTCCCGAAGACGTCGGCGGCGTTTTATCTCGCCATGGGATGGCTCGTGCTGATCGCGATCGGGCCGCTGACCACGCACGTCGCCCCCGGCGGCGTGGCCTGGCTGCTCGCCGGCGGCGTGAGCTACAGCGCCGGGGTCATCTTCTTCGCCTGGCACCGGCTGCTGTTCGCCCACCTGGTGTGGCACCTGTTCGTGATGGCGGGCAGCGCCTGCCACTTCTTCGCCGTGCTCTGGTACGCGGGCTAAAGGCAATACCGTTCGCTTAAGGGTGTTTTATGTAGGGGAGGGGCTCGCCCCCTCCCGGGCGGGGGCAAGCCCCGTCCCTACATTACGGCCCAAAGTGAACAGCATTGGGGCTAAAGGACAGAAAGGACCTTTTCTTCTCTCACAGTCCGAAATTGCACAGGTCGTCGGCCCGCACTGCCGGGTGAGACACCGAGAAGCGCCCCTCGGCGCTCATGGTGACCCCGACCCAGCCCTGGGCATGGGTGGCGTCGGAGTGCCAGAGGTCGATCATCAGCCAGCCGAAGCTGGCTGCCGCGTCCAGGGATTCGCTGCCCACGTGCACCTTCTGGGAGGCGAGCGGGAAGGCCTGGCTGTCGGTGAGCAGGGTCGGGTTCTCCTCCTCGTCGAAGGCGACCATCTGGTACTCGCCGAGCGGCGCCCAGGACGGGCTGGTGCCGCAGCTCCGGGCCGTGACGTTGGCATCCCGGTTGTCGCGCCAGACCACCAGGTCCGAGCCGCCGGAGAAGGGGCCGCCGTCCAGGTAGCGCACGTAGTAGAGGCTCGAGAGCGGTGCCCGGTCGTCGCGCGAGTCGTAGCCGACATAGCGGCCGTAGAACGTGTAGTCGCCCGCCGAGAAGGCGTCGCCGTCGGCCAGGATGTGCACGGCCGTGTTGCTGTCCGAGGTGTTGCGGCTCGGGTTGACCGCGATGTACTCCCCCCAGAGCACGTTGTCGTCGGCGGCGAGGCCGGTGCCGCCGGCTGCGAAGTAGGCCGGATCGGAGGGCGTGTTCTCCCGCCTGCCCACGGACGCGCCCGAGCAGCGGTTGACCACGTCGACGGTGATGTAGCCGGTCGCCACCTGGGAGCCCGAGCGGCCGCTGCCGAGGCATTGCGACGGATTGCTCCCGGGGAGCGGCCGTCCGGTGTGGGCGGCCTGGAGGTAATCCCAATTCGCCTGGGAGAGCGCGGTCACCGCCGTGGGGTTGCCGTCGCAGCCGGGGAACGCGGTGTTCGCGTCCGAAAGCTCGCCGTGCGGGCTGGCGGTCTGGCTGGTGCCGGGGAGCTGGCCATGGAAGAGATCGCGCAGGTTGAGGCTCTGCACGTCGTAGCCGGTCAGGTAGACGTCGAACGCCAGCGTCGGCGCGCCCCAATCGGTCCATAGGACCACGCGGGCGACGGTGGGGCGGGAGGAGGCGTTGTTGACGGAGATCAGGGTGGTGGCGCCGTCGGTGCGCTGCAGGTCGACTTCGAAATAGGGGATCAGCAGCGTGGCCGCGGGCTGCTCGGCGGTACGGCAGTTCCCCGACAGGATTCCGGCGGTGGCCGGCGCCAGCGGTGCGCCCAGGAGGGTACAGACAGCGGCGAGCCGCAGAACCTGGTGATTCATGACTCCTTCTCCTCATCGCGAGTAACGAGCCAGGGAGCTGGAGAAGGTGCCGGCACTTCCAGTCCGAGTTGTCTTTTCGTCGCTTCCGGGCCGCCATCGCCCGATGCGTCCGGGTAGAAGCAGGGAGCGTGCCAGGCCGGAAAGGACGATGTCCTTTCCGGACGGGATACACTACCCACGCCATGAGCGAGACCCTCATCCAGATCGGCCGCCAGCCGGCTGCGCCGGTCGCCCGCCGGGAGCCCCGGCCGGAGTGGCTGCGCATCCGGCTCGCGACGCCGGCCTCGTACCACAAGGTCCGCGAGCTCGTGGACCGCCTGAGCCTCCACACCGTCTGCCAGGAGGCCCGCTGCCCGAACATCTACGAGTGCTGGGGCGAGCACGGCACCGCGACCTTCATGATCCTCGGCGACGTCTGCACGCGGCGCTGCGGCTTCTGCGCCGTCACCTCGGGCCGTCCGCAGGCCGGCGTCGATCCGGACGAGCCGGAGCACGTGGCCGAGGCGGTGAAGGTCATGGGCCTGAGGCATGCGGTGATCACCTCGGTGGACCGGGACGACCTGCGCGACGGCGGCGCCGGACACTTCGCCCGCGTCATCCGGTCTGTCCACGGACACAACCCTGACACGGCGGTCGAGGTCCTGACACCGGATTTCCGCGGCGTGCCCGACGCGCTCGACATCGTCCTCGGCGCCGGGCCCGAGGTCTTCTCCCACAACATGGAGACCGTCCCCCGCCTCTATCGCGAGGCGCGGCCGGGGAGCCGTTACGACCGCAGCCTGGCGCTGCTCGCCGAGGCGGCCCGGCGGCGGGACCAGGGAGAGTACGAGGGGCGGGTCAAGACCGGGATCATGGTCGGCCTGGGCGAGACGCCCGACGAGGTCCGCGCCACGGTCCGGGACATCCGCGGCGCGGGCGTCGAGATCCTGACCATCGGCCAGTACCTGCAGCCCACGTCCAGACACCTGCCGGTCGACCGCTGGGTCCATCCCGACGAGTTCGCCGGCTACCGCGACCTCGCTCTCTCCCTCGGCTTCGCCCACTGCGAGGCGGGACCCCTGGTGCGGAGCAGCTATCACGCCCACGAGCACGTGCTGGAACCCGCGTAGGAGCTCCCTCTCCCCCGGTACCGGGGGAGAGGGGGAATGGGATCAACTCTTTCCTAAAGCGAAGCCTTCGGGCGGGCTGGACAGGCTCCGGTGGCGGTGTTATCGTGGCTTCCAGGTACCGCGCAGTCATGTCCGACCTCAACCACCCCTCGAACGGCGTGCTCGAAGCGTTCATGCTGGGCCGGCTCTCGCAACGCGAAAGCCGCGCGGTCATCCTGCATCTGCTGCCCGGCTGCGCGCGCTGCCAGGAGGTGACCTCGGCCTACTGGAACGTGGGCTCGGACCTGGACGCGAGCCAGGCGGCACGCTTCCAGTACGACCGCTCCCTGGAGCACGTGATC
>JBJMGZ010000329.1:0-4496 GCA_045807605.1 Thermoanaerobaculia bacterium
CTGAGCTGGGGGGTGCGGTTCTAGAGCATCGCTCCGCGGGAGCGGCACCCGTCTAGCCTGGGGTTTCAACCCATACCGTTACACACATCTTGGCCGTGAGCAGTGAGCCCCAAAGGGGCGACGGCATGTAGCCCGGGGTCAGGAGCGCCGCAGGCGCGATGACCCCGGGTCATCAGACCCAAAACAATTCCAAGCCCCGCAGGGGCGACGGCAGAGGCCCGAGCGCGAGCCGGAGCCACCCGCCCCGCTGCGGGGCTTGCGCCCCGGGCCGTCGCCCCTGTCGGGGCTTACTGCTCAAGGCCAAGATGTGTGTAACGGTATGGGTTTCAACCCCAGGCCCGGCGCGCCGCCCCTACTGCCCGCCCGTGCTCCAAGGCGGCGTCACCCCGTTCATCCGCGCGTAGGCGATCGACTGGCCCAGGTGCTCGTGGGCGTGGTTGGCGGCCACCATCATGGCCTGGCGCATGGTGGCGTCCTCGCCGAAGAGCTTGGTCATCTTGGACAGATCCGCCTCCGGCGTGTTCTTGATCGCGGCGCGGAGGTGGTCGAACGAGGCCTTCATCGTCGCCAGCACCTTGGCCTTGTCGTTGCCGCCCGGCTCGAACTCCCGCGGGTTGACCCCCTCGGGCGGCTTGACGCCCCAGAAGGTCGGGAGGAAGTAGTTCCCTCCGGCCACGTGCATGAAGACCTCCCCGACCGAGCGGATCTTCTCGGCCGGACGCCAGCCGTACTTCTCCGCCGGCATGGCCTCGGCGAGGGCGGTCAGCTTCTTCTCCGCATCCTCGACCTGCGCCAGGATCTCTTCCCGCACGCCAGTACCTCCAGTCGGGGCCGCGGGCTTGGCCGCCGCCTCCTCGTGATGGGCGCGGGCGGGCAGCGCCGAAAAGGACAGCAGGGACGCCAGGGACAGCAGGGACAGCAGGGACAGTCGTCGTCTCATCTCGGATCTCCTCCGTCGTAGGGAGTTGCGGGCGGCCATCTTAGCGCGACTCGGGAAAGGCTAGAATCTCCGCCGTGCACCAGACCCTCGCCCTGCTCGCCTGCCTCGGCGCCTTCGCCCTGCTCGTGGCCCTGGTCGCCTGGCTGCAGCGCAAGTCCTTCCTGGTCCGGCAGCTGGCGTTCCCGCTCTACGTGGGGGCCGCGGCCGCCGCCGTCGAGGTCTACGCGCTGCTCGCGCCCCCGGATGCCGGGGTGGGCGACGGCGCGCGCGCCTGGATCCTCCTCTTCCTGGGCGCCGTCACCGTGCTGCGCCTGCTGGGCCTCTATTTCTTCGACGTCCACCTGCGCGCCCGCACCGGGTTCCAGCTCCCGCCGCTCCTGCCGGCGGTCACGATGTTCGTGGTCTACCTGATCGCCGCCTTCGTGACGCTGCGGATGGTCTTCCCCAGGCTCGAGCTGGGCGGCCTGATCGCCACCAGCGCGGTCACCTCGCTGGTGCTCGGTCTTGCCCTTCAGCCCATCCTCTCCAACTTCTTCGCCGGGCTGGTCATCAGCGTGGAGCGGCCGTTCCGGATCAACGACTGGATCAGGATCGGCGACTTCGAAGGCCGCGTCGTCGCGATCACCTGGCGCACCACCCACCTGCGCACGCGGGAGAACGACAACCTGGTGATCCCGAACAGCAAGCTCGCCGACGAGCGCGTGGTGAACTTCTACTACCCGCACCCCATGCACATGGAGCGGATCAAGGTGGGCGCCTCCTACGACGTGCCGCCCTACCGCGTCCGCCGCGCCCTGCTGGAGTCGGTGGTTGGCGTGGCCGGCGTCCTGGACAAGCCCTCGCCCGAGGTGTACGTCCTCAAGTTCGAGGACAGCGCGATCCCCTACGAGCTGCGCGTCTGGCTGGACGACGTGGCCAACGCGCCGCGCCTCGGCAGCGAGCTGCGGGCGCGCATCTGGGAGATCTTCCGCAAAGAGGGGATTACGATGCCCTACCCCATCCGCACCGTGGAGATCGCGCGGCGCCCTCGTCCCGTGGAGATCGACGCGGACCGCCCCAGCGCGGCGCGCCTGTTCGTGACGGATGGCAACGAGCGGGGCCGGTCCCTGGAGCTCGACGGTGAGCCGGTGACGGTGGGCCGCTCCCGCACCTGCGCGCTCGTCCTGACCGAGCCCAACGCCAGCAAGGAGCACCTGCGGATCGCCTGGGAGGACGGCTCGTGGGTCGCGACCGACCTGGGGAGCAGCTTCGGCACCAGGGTCAACGGCCGGCCCGCCACCCGCGCCGAGCTTTCGCCCTTCGATCGCATCTCGATCGGGGATACGGTTATCATCTTCGAGACCGGCGCCTGAGATGACTGCTGACCTCCCCACCCAGATCGGCCCCTACCGCGTGACCGAGCTCCTCGGCCGGGGCGGCTCGTCCCCCGTCTACAAGGCGGTGGACCCGAAGAGCGGCCGGCCCGTGGTGGTGCGGCTCCTCTCCCCGCACCTGATCGAGAACAAGGCCGCGGCGGCGAGGTTCGAGCGCGAGTCGCACGCCCTGATGTCCGCTCCCCATCCGAGCCTGCTCCAGATCGTGGACACCGGCGTCGAAGGATCGCGGCCCTACCTGCGCCCTTACCTGGTAACCGAGCTCGTCCAGGGCGTCGGCCTCGACAACGTGCTCAAGGAGCGGCGGCTCTCCGTGACCGAGGTCCTCTCGGTCATGAAAGGGATCTGCCGCGGCCTGGCGCACGCCCATCAGCGGGGCGTGCTGCACCACCACATCTCGCCGCACGCGATCCTGGTCTCGCCGGACTTTTCCATGGTGAAGCTGACCGAGTTCGGGTTCACCCGCATCGAGTCGCTCGGCCTGACCGGCACCCTCAGCACCGGCGCGGTCACCCTCGGCGCCTTCCACTACCTGGCACCGGAGCAGGTGGACAGCTCCGCGACCTCCGACCACCGGGCCGACATCTACGCCGTGGGGGCTGTCTTCCAGGAGATGCTCACCGGCCGGCCGCCGACGGGGAAGTTCTCGCTCCCCAGTCAGTCCAACAGCGAGCTCCTGCCCGAGACGGACAGGATCGTGCTCAAGTGCCTGGCGCGCAACCCGTCCGAGCGCTATGCCACGGCCCTGGAGCTGCTGGGCGACCTCGGCAAGCTGGAAGAGGCCCTGAACCTGCGGCTGCTCTCCGAGATCCGCGGCGTCACCCAGAAGGCCGCGGGGTCCAACAAGGGATTGCTGATCGGCGGCCTCGTGGCGCTGCTGATCGTCCTGATGGTGGTCGGCTACCTGATCGCGCGCTAGACCCTGACCTCGGCTCGGAGTCCCAGCTTTCTGCGCACCTGCCCGCCCGCGATCGCGGCGCGCGCCAGGGCCGCGGTCTTGAGCCAGGGAGCGCCGGTCTTCTCGGCCACGTACCGCCGCGCCGCGGCCAGGTCCTCGACCCGCGGCCAGAAGTTCTGCGGATTGTTGAAGTCGTCGAAGAACTCCGCGGCGATGCCGGGGTGGCGCGTGCCGGCGAGCAGCACCTCCTTGGCCGCGGGCGTGATCGGCTCCAGGAAGAGATTCGAGAACCCCGTGATCCACCGGCCGTCCTGCTCCCAGTGCTCCTCGAAGACCGACTGCATCCAGTCCGCGTCGAACGGCCGGCTGCCGTGCTCCACGATGCGGCGGGTGTAGAGGTGGGCGGCCTTGGATGCGCAGTTGGAGCCCTGCCCCGCGATCGGATCGTTGAGGACCACGGTGTCGCCGAGCCCGAAGGCGAGCCGTCCCGAGGGGAGCCGGGCGACCGGCTTGCGCACGCTCGGGGTGATCGCGCCCTTGCCCCAGGCGAGCGGATCGGCGAGCTCGGCGCCGCGCAGGTGCTCCTCCTCCCAGGGCGCCCACCGGGCGACCAGCTCCCTGGCGATCCTCAGCATCTCCTCGCCGGTCTCCGCCGCGCCGAAGCGGTCCAGGCCGCGGCCGGCCTTGCACTCGAAGAGGATGCTGTAGGTGGACTGCGAGGACTTGTGGTGGAAGGGTATCCAGAAGACCTCGCCGTCCTGCTCGTAGAGGGTGAACTTCACGGTATGGAAGGGGATGCTCGTCCACGGCCTCAGGCCCTTGACCGTGATCAGGGCGAGCTTGCGCTGCGGCTCCGTGTAGCGGCTCCGGTCCGGATCGCGCTCGAACAGGGCCGAGATCTCCGCCTTGCCCGCCGCGATGACCAGGAGGTCGTTGTCCGCCGCCAGGGCATCGAGATCGGAGACGCCGATCGGCCGGATCACGAGGCTGCCGCCGCGCGCTTCGAGCTCGCGCATCCAGCGCCAGTACTTGAGCCGCTGGTCGATGGCCTGCCCGGGCCGGCGCCAGCGCCCCGTCATGTGGAAGAGGCGGTTGCCGGGCGACAGACAGAAGTCGAGATGGATCCCCTCCCCCCACTTCACCTCCTCATCCCAGAAGTTGAGGCCCAGCTCGCGCTCGTAGGACAGCCCGCGGTCGAAGATGAACGCGGTAGCCGGCACCCGGCCGTTGAGGATCTCTTCGGGCGTGCGGTCGGAGTAGAGAGTGACGGCATAGCCATGCCGCA
>JBJMGZ010000330.1:0-3689 GCA_045807605.1 Thermoanaerobaculia bacterium
AGCCTCGCGGGCTGTTGCGCGAGAGGGATTCACTTCCTTTTCGGGACGGACTCATGGGGATTGACAAGCCGGACGATCGACAGGGCATGACCAAGGCCGACTTGGTCGACGCGGTGTACGAGCGGCACGGGGGGCTGACGAAGGACGAGGCGGCGGAGATCGTGGACACGATCCTCAAGACCGTCAAGACGTCCCTTCGCCGCGGCCGGACCGTCCGCATCAAGAACTTCGGCACGTTCGAGGTGACCGCCCGGCCCGGCAGGGTGGGTGTGAATCCGGTGAGCGGCGAGAAGATCTTCATCCGCCCCCACAAGGGGCTCAGCTTCCGGCCCGCCCGGCGGCTGATGGACGTCATGGGTCCGCGCAAGCGCGATTCCTGATGAGATCGGACGCAATGGTAGTCATGGCCAGGGTCCAGAAGCGCCTCTATTACAAGATCGGCGAAGCCTGCAAGGAGCTGGGCATCCAGCCCTACGTGCTGCGCTACTGGGAGACGGAGTTCCCGGCGCTCGCGCCGAGCAAGAGCCGCTCGGGCCAGCGCGTCTACAGCGAGAAGGAGCTGGAGGTCATCCGGCGCATCAAGCAGCTCCTCTACGAAGAGGGCTACACGATCGCCGGCGCCAAGAAGAAGCTCGAGACCGAGCTCGCCAACGGCAGCCTGAACGAGGAGGGGACGGCCGCGGCGGAAGAGCAGCCGGCGGTGGAAGCTTCCTCCAGCGCGCCCGCACCCCGCGCCCCGAAGCGCAAGGTGGCGTCGCCGGCCGAGCCCGGGCCGCCAGCCCCGGCGCTTGACAGCGACGCTGCGGAACGGATACAAACGCTCCGCTCGGGGGTCGAGAAGGCCCTCCAGGCAGCCCGCGAGATCCTCGCCCTCCTGGATTCGAAATCCCCGTGACAGCAGCATCCGGTCGGGACGTGGCGCAGTCTGGTAGCGTACCTGAATGGGGTTCAGGGGGTCCCGAGTTCAAATCTCGGCGTCCCGACCAATTTCCTCCTTTAAAATCAAGAAGTTGAGAGCGATGCAGGGCCCTCGCGTACAAACGAGATCGGCTCCGTGTACGTATCGTGTACAAACTGTAAAAGTGCCTGCCGAGTGTAGAAGCACCAGAATGAGCTCCTTTCAGAATCCGGCGCCGTGGAGCGGCGATGCCGCCACGATCGTCTCGAATTGGCTGGACCGTGGGAATCGACTTCACTCCTGCGTCCTGGTATCATCCCGCAAAATTCCTTGATCTGCCCGTCTGGCGGGAAGGGGGCTAAACCGATGCAGTCATCACAGGCTGTAGGCTTTGTCTCTCGTCTGGCCGCAACCGCCGCCTTGGTCCTCACCGCACTGAGCCTGGCCCACGGCGGCGCAAAGCCGCCGGGCCCGCCTGTGAAGCCTCCCTTCGAGATCACCGAGGACCGGCCCCGGTGCAAGGACTACAACCCGCAGCGCCGGGCTCTCTTCGGCACCACGCACCTGCACACCGGCCTCTCCTTCGACGCCAGCATCCGCTTCGTCGACTACGCGAGCGGCAACGACCCCCGCGGCGCCTACCGTTTCGCCCAGGGCAAGGCGCCGATCAGCATTCCCGAGCCTTCGGGCCTGCAGCCCAGGCGGCGCGCCAGCTGCAACGACCCGGCGACCGAGCCCGTCGGCGGCGGCCCGAGCCGCACGCCCTGCATCGACCAGCCGCTCGACTGGGGCGCCGTGACCGACCACTCCGAGCACTTCGGCGTGATGGGCTTCTGCAAGAACATCGGCGGCAAGTACGTGTCCGAGAGCATGTCGATGGAGTGCCGGATGCTCAACGGCTTCTTCTACGAGCCGCTGCGGGCCCTGAACCCGGGCCTCGGCAAGACCCTCGCCTCCAACGCGTTCACCCAGCTCACCATCATGAACCTCGGCGCGATCAGCAAGAACACCAACCTCCCGGTGTGCAACAACAATCCGGAGCTGTGCGCCAAGGCCGAGATGGAGGTGTGGAGCGAGGTCCAGAATGCCGCCGAGGAGGCCTACGACCGCAGCGACGAGTGCAAGTTCACCAGCTTCGTGGCCTACGAGAACGCCTCGACGCCCCTGCTCAACAACTGGCACCGCAACGTGATCTTCCGCAACGACCGCGTGGTCAAGAAGCCGGTCAACGCCCTCGACATGGCGGTGGTGGTCAACACCGACCCCACCAAGGAGCCGATCGACACCCTGATCGCCACCGTGCCCAACGAGCCGCGGGTCTGGCCGGTGCCGCCGGGCACCAAGGTCAACCATCCGCTGCCGCAGCCCTTCTGGAACAAGCTCGAGGAGGACTGCACCAAGGGCAAGAACGTCACCCCGGGCAAGGCTCGCCGCTGCGACTTCATCACCATCCCGCACAACTCGAACCTCGGCGGCGGGGTCATCGAGAACGGGAAGACGATCTTCCCGCCCATGTTCCTCGATCCCTTCAACGTCGCCGACGCCAAACGGCACCTGCTGATGGAGCCCCTGGTCGAGATCTACCAGGACAAGGGCGCCAGCGAATGCCGCTATGACCCGCGGTTCCTCGCCGGCACCAACACCATCGACGAGTTCTGCGCCTTCGAGATCCTCAACGGCAAGACCCTGGGCTCGGCCTCGGGCGTCGGCTCGGGGGGGAGCAGCAGCGGTCCCGCCGCGCCCGACACCTGGGGCGATCGCGCCTACGTGCGCAACGTCTGGAAGGACGGCATCCAGTACGCCGCCAAGAAAACCTTCGAGGGCATCAATCCCTTCAAGATGGGGGTGGTCTCCGCTTCCGATTCACATACCGGCGTGATGGGCTGGCATCCGGAGAACGAGCAGTGGCCGGGACACCTCGGCATCGACGACGCCTACCCCAGGGCGGATGCCTCGACCATCCAGAACAGCACCGGCGGCCCCTCGGTGGTATGGGCCGAGGAGAACACCCGCGACTCGATCTTCGAGGCGCTCAAGCGCAAGGAGACCTACGGCACCAGCGGTCCGCGGATGAAGGTCCGTTTCTTCGCCGGCTGGAACTATCCGGCGGACGCCTGCGGCAAGGATTTCGTCGACATCGGCTACAAGGGCGGCGTGCCGATGGGCGGCGACCTGCCCACCCGCACCGCCGGGGCCGGCGCCCCCACCTTCATCACCTCCGCCACCTGGGACGACCACATCAAGACCAAACTGCAGCAGATCCAGATCATCAAGGGGTGGGTCGACGGGAAGGGCAACTCGCACGAACGGGTCTACAGCGTGGCCGGCGACCCCGGCAGCCCGCTCAACCCCCAGGCGGCGATCGACTCCTCCACCTGCAAGGCCAGGCCGGAGCTCGGCCGCGAGCGCCTCTGCGCGGTCTGGAAGGACCCCGACTTCGACCCGAGCCAGCACGCGTTCTACTACGTGCGGGTGCTCGAGGAGCCGGTCTGCCGCTACAGCACGCTGTGGTGCCGCAAGTGGATCGGGGTCGACCCGCTCGACACCAACACGTGCAACACCCAGCTTGCGGCGCTCCAGAGCGGCAGCCTCGAAGACAAGGCCAAGGCGGATCACGGCGCCAAGTGCTGCTCGAACCAGACCACCGACACCTTCGTGCAGCCGGTGATCCAGGAGCGCGCCTGGACCTCGCCGATCTGGTACGAGCCGGCGGCCAGCGGCAGCGTCGCGAAGATCAGTGGCGGCAGCGCCAAGCCCAGCGGCGCGAAGAAATGAAGTGGCTCAAGGCTCC
>JBJMGZ010000331.1:0-4064 GCA_045807605.1 Thermoanaerobaculia bacterium
AAGACCGGGCTCACCGAGGCGCTGGCCCAGAGCGGGCGGCCGTCGGGGAGCAGGAAGCAGACCTCCTGGTGGCCGCGCAGGCCGCGCCGGCAGCGCTCCCAGGCCTCTGCGACCACGGGCAGGCTCTCCGGCGCGAAGAAGGTGTCCGCCGGGTGGCGGAGGATCTCATGGACCGGCCGTTCCAGCATCTCGGCCATGCGCCGGTTCACGTAGGTGGTGCGGCGGTCGGCATCGAGGATCCACACCCCCTCGGCCGCGGTGTCGACCAGGTCGCGCAGCCGCGCGTCGCTCTTGCGCAGGGCGTTTTCGATCTGCTTGCGGGCGGTGACGTCGGCCGTCAGCGTCAGGACGCGCGGCCGGCCCTGCTCGTCGGGCACGGTGTTGGTCCACAGGCTGACGTGGATCGGCTCGCCCCCCTTGCGCTGGCGCACGGTCTCCATGCCCTGGGGCAGGGCGCCGCACAGGACCGCCTGCAGGTTGCGCCGGAACTCGTCCCGGCGGTCCTCGGGCACGGACGGCAGCGGACGGCCGATCACCTCGTCCTCCCGCCAGCCGAAGATGCGCTCGGCTGCCGGATTCCAGAGGCGCACGATCCCCTCGTCGGGCTCGAGGAGCATGATCGCGAGCGGGCAGGACTGGACCAGCGTGTGGAGGGTCTGGTTGAGGCCGCGCAGCGCCTCCATGCTCTCGTCGCGCCGGCGCAGCGCGTCCTGCGCCTCGTGGTAGAGGCGCGCGTTGTCGAGGGCCAGGGCCGCCCGGTGGCCGATCTCCTCGGCGAGCGCCAGGTCCACGGGGCCATATCGGCGATATTGCCGCTCGGGATCGCACAAGGCCAGGCAGATGGCGCCGAGCACCCGCCCCCGCGACATCATGGGGACGAGGATGTACGAGCAGGGCCGGATGCGGAGCAGGAGCTCCAGGTGCTTCTCGTCCTTGACGGCGGCGCGGATCTCCTCCTCGGAGGTCTCGATCACGAGCTGGGGCTGGCCCGTGCGCAGGACCCGGCCCATGCCGTTGGCGGCGCCGAGGTCGGCCGGGAATCGCCACTGGATCTCGCGCATGACCTCCTGGAGGGCGGAATCCCGGTGCAGCGCCTCGGCGCGCCGGACCTGCCCCTCCTGGTCGAAGACGTCGACGACGCAGTAATCGGCGAGCTCCGGCACCAGGCCGCGCGCCAGGGTCGAGAGCGTCTCCTGCTCGTCCAGCGACTCGGAAAGGGCATGGCTGACCTCGGCGAGGATGCGGCTCTGCGCCTCCGTGAACCCTTGCGATGCTGACGAACTGATCATTTTCATGAGGCCGCTGGGCGGGACGGGCTTGCAAGTTTCGGACCTTGGGAAGGGAAGACGAAGGACCTCAAGGACACCAAGGACCTCAAGGACCGGGCAGGCGTCCTTGAGGTCCTTGGCGTCCTTGAGGTCCTTGTAAGAGCGAAACCGGGGCGGGCCGTACTTACAACGGCCCGTCGTGCCTAACCGGCGGCGGGATAGAGCTGGCGGTAGCTGTCGGCAAGCACCAGGATGCGCTTGACGTAATCGCGGGACTCGTCGAGGTCGAGGTTCTCGACGAAGTCGTCCAGCTCGGGGGTGGGGCCGGCTTCGTTCCACATCCGGAGGATGCGGTTGGGGCCGCCGTTGTAGCCCGCCAGGGCCAGCTCGACGTTGCCGTCGAACATCTTGATGAGCTGCGCGAGGTAGGCGGCGCCCAGCTCGATGCTGAATTCGGGGTCGTAGAGACCGTCGGCGGGGTAGCGGGTATCGAGACGCCGGGCCATCTCGCTCGCCGTGGCCGGCATGAGCTGCATCAGGCCGCGCGCGCCGACCGGGCTCGTGGCGCGCGGATCGAAGGCGCTCTCCTGGCGGATGATGCCCGCCACGAGCCAGGCCGGCAGGCCGTTGGCCGCGGCGGCGGCGCGGATCGTGTCCTCGTAGTCGAGCGGGTAGTAGGCGCGGAGGATCTCCTCCGGCACCGTGGACTGCTGCGCGCCGCCGAGCGCCGGGAAGGCCTCGCGCAGCAGGGCGATGCTGGCCCGGCGCTTGCCCTCGCGGCCCATGACGATGGCGCGCAGGGCGAGGAGGTCGCGATGATTCGCCTGGCTCTCGACCAGCTCCATCTCGCGCCGGGCGAGCTCGTCGAGACCGAGGTCGGTGAGCAGCTTGGCCCGCTCCAGGGTCGGATCGGACGGCCAGGGCGCGGTGACCGAGGAGGCGCTGCCCTTGGCGAGCTGGATCTCCGCGGAGACCGGGGGCACGCCCAGGCGGGCGATGGCGCGGCGGTTGTAGAAGTCGCTCGTGTCGCACGAGGCCACCATGTCGCTGTAGATCTCGCGGGCGTCGCCCGGCCGCCCGAGCTTCTCCAGGGCGCGCGCCTGCCAGTAGCGTCCGCGCTGCGCGTCGCCATGCTCGGGGTAGACCTCGGCGAGGTCGGCCCAGAAGGCCACGGCGCCCTCGTAGTCGCCCCGGCCGTAGCGGGTCCAGCCGCGCTCCCAGAGGTCGTGCGCGCCGGTCGTATCGCCGGGATCGAGGTGGCGGAGCAGCTTGAGCGTGTCGACCGCCTGCGAGAGCAGGCCGGCTTCGAGGAAGTCCTCGTAGAGGTCGCGCAGCCCGTCCTCGGAGAGCTCGGATCCCCCGCCGATACCGCCCGCGCGCACGGCGTTGGCCAGGTGGCGGTGCGACTCCTCCAGGAGCGCCTTGCGGTCGCCTCCCCGGGCGAGCCGGGCGGTGGCCACGGCGCGCTCCCACTCCAGGCCGGCGCGGTCCTCGCGGGTCTCCCCGGGCACGGAATCGAGCACGTCGAGGGCCTCGCGGGCGTCGCCCGACTCGATGAGCACCCGGGCGCGGAGCACGTGCCACTCGACATCGCGCTCGGCCTGCGGCACGTTCTCCAGGGTGTCGAGGGCGGCGGAGAGCCGCTCCACGGACAGGAAGGAGCGCGCGCGCTGCTTGACCTCGCCGGCCGAGAGGATGTGCGTCCAGTCGAGGTCGCCGTCCATGGCGCGGAAGGTGTCGGCCACGCCCAGGGCGCCGGCGGTGAGCGGGGCGCGGGTCAGCAGGCGGCGGCCGGCCTCGCGGCTCACCTGGTCGTCGTCGATCTCGCGGCCGATGTCCCAGGCCAGGTTCTCCATCTCGACCGCGGCCTCGCCGGTGACGCCCTCGCGGCGGGCGCCCTCGATCAGCGAGAGGGTGCGGCGCTCGTCCCCCTCCTCGCGCGCCAGGCGGGCGGCGTGGAGGTAGGCCTGGGCGCGCAGCGGCGAGTCCGGAGAGGCGGCGAGCAGCTTCTCGAAGGCCGCGGACGCGGCCTCGGGCCGATCGTTCTCCAGCGCGCTCTCACCCAGGAGGAAGAGGCGCCAGTCCTCCAGGGACCGGTCGCTGCCGGAAGAGTCGGCGAGCAGCTCCTCGGCAAGATCGGCATCCCCGGCCTCGGCGGCGTAGAGACCCTGCAGGAGGCGGACGCGGTCCGCTTCCCCGGGATGGCTCTCGGCCACGGCCTCCAGATGCTGGCGTGCCTCTTGCAAATCAGAATGGCGCAGGGCTCGGGCGGCCTGGGCGTACAGGCCGGTGGGGACAGAAGGTCGGGAGGTCCGGGCGGGTGTGGGGTTGGATGGGGCGGCCTGCGCTCCTTTCGGAACACTGAGCGCCACGTGAACCACGGCGGCGAGGCAGACCAGGAGAACGACGAACACCAGACGAAAGCGAGGATCCTTCACCACACCTCCAGGGCGAGCCAGCGTTGCAAATTTTTCGATGGAAGCTCCCCCTCCTTACAGAGCGGGACCTTTCCAGCGGGTGTGTGCTTTCCACAGTTGGCAACAACCTCCTTTCCGGTCCCATTCCCGGTTCCCGGCACCGATTCAGCATGTAAATTTTGCCCCCGCGGCGCGGTTGGATACGATCCGGCCGGTGAGGCTGCAACCACGTAAAAGAAGGGGAGTCGATGGCTCGACGTGACCGTGACAAGGCCGCTGCCGGCTGTTTCCTGCGCATCCTGATGATCCTGGCCCTCCTGGTGGTCGCGGCCGTGGCCGCGGCGACCTTCTACACGGGGGCCGAGCCCAAGGTGAAGGT
>JBJMGZ010000332.1:0-8330 GCA_045807605.1 Thermoanaerobaculia bacterium
GATCCCGGCCACGACCGGCGCCTGCACAAGCTCCTGGAGCTGCCCGGGATCCGCTGGGGCCTCGGCATCCCTGCCGAGTCCGCGGTGCTGCTTGGACCCGACGGCCAGATGGAGGTGGTTGGATCGGCCTTCTACGTCGAAGGCCCGAACGGAGAGATGGAGGTCCTGGAGGGACCTTCATCATAGTTCTTTGCTGTAACTTTTTCACACTCCAACAGACGATTTGGGAGAGAACTCCATATGCCTATGACCCTCGCCATCATCAAGCCCGACGCCGTAGAGGCAGGAAGTGCGGGCAAGGTTCTTGCAAAGTTACAGGAGGTCGGTTTCACGATTCGCGGTATCAAGATGTTGCGTCTGACAGAGACGCAGGCCCGGGCGTTCTACGAAGTCCACAGGGAGCGGCCGTTCTACGGCAGTCTGGTGGAGTTCATGACGAGCGGACCGGTGATGCCGGTGGCGCTGGAGAGGGATGACGCAGTGGCTCATTTGCGGGAAGTCATGGGAGCGACGGACGTGGCCAAGGCGGCCCCGGGGACGATCCGGGCGCTGTTCGGCACGTCGATCGAGCGCAACGCGATCCATGGCAGCGATTCGGCCGAGAACGCCGCCATCGAGCTCTCCTTCTTCTTCTCGCGTGCCGAGCTGCTCGCGGCCCGGTAGGTGATCACCATGGTCTACCGATATCCCGAAGCAGCTCCCCAGAGCCAGATCGCCGAAGAGAGGCGAGGGCGCACGGTCGGGCGGTTCTGTCACACTTGCGGCAGCATCTACCCCTTGCATCGGACGACCCACCGTGGCAAGCCGATGTACGGCAAGGACCACATCTCCTCGACGTGCGCTCACGAGGGGGAGGCCTTCGATCCGGCGGAGCCCTGGTGGGAGCCGGCGGTCGAGGTGAAGGTGGCCGTGCCGGCCGAGCTGGCTGAGGATACCGCGCCCTGACGTCGAGCTCGTATCGGAGGGAAGCGGATCATCATGAACGTCCTTTCCCAGTCCCGGGCCGCGTCGGTGCCTTCCGGCGTGGCCGTCCTCTCCAGATCTCTGATCGCGTGGTACGCGCGGATGCGGGGAAGCCTCTTCCTGGTGGTGCTCGCCGCCGGCGTGGTGGCAGGGTTGGTGCGGGTCGGGAACCCGTTCGTCGCCTGGATCGCCGGGCTGCTCTTCGGCTGGCCGGGCGTGCTGGGCGCGTCCGTGGGGCAGCTCTTCGGGGCCTGGGCCGTCCAGGGTAGCTTCCTGGCGGGCCTCGGGCTCGCCGTATCGGTGTCCCTCTCCGGGGCCGCCGCCTTCCTCGTCTTCTGCCATGTCCCGGGGATCGGCCGCGGCCTCCCCACCCTGCGCTCCTACATCTGGCTTCTGCTCGGCGCCATGCTCGGCGGCCTGCTCACCGCGTTCGGCGTCTCGGTCGTGCTCGGCGGCTTCCCCGGGCCCCGCTTCTGGAACGGCGCGGCCGAGGGGCTGATTGCCGTGCTCCTCCTGGGTCCGCCGATGCTCCTGGTCGCGGATCGGTACCTGCGCCGCTGGATGGAGCCGATCCCGGGCGAGAAGCCGGCCCGGCGCTCCCGGCGTCTCACTGCCGTGTCCCCCTCGTCGGTCCTGACGAGTCTGGATACGGGAGGGCAGGAGACGGTCGCGCTCTCCATGCGCTCGCAGCCGGAGGGCCGCCGGGTCCTCCTGGTGGGCGCCGCCATGGTGATCGGTCTCACCCTCGCGGCCGTGCCGCTCTCGGTGCTCCTGCCCCGGGGCGGGAGCTGGGCCGTTCTCCTCTATGTCATCCCGATCCTCTGGTCCGGGAATCAGTATGGATTGCGGGGCGGCGTCCTGGCCGCCTCCGCCAGCGGCCTCTTCTATCTCGCCGGGGCCTGGTGGATCGGCGTCTCCGGCTTCGGGGACGGGGCCGACGTCTGGTCGCGCTGCGCGGACCTGGTGATCCTGTCGCTCGTCGGCGCCTTCGTGGGCCGTTCGCGCGAGCACGAGGTGCGGATGCGCGACGAGCTGGCCGACTCGAACCGGTTGCTCCGCCGCGACCTGCTGCGGGTCGCGCAGGCGCTGACCCAGGCCGTGGAGGCTAAGGATTCCTACACCGAGGGGCATCTGCGGCGGGTGAGCGAGTACGCGGTGGCCGTGGGCAGCCGGCTGGGGCTGCGCGGCAAGGACCTGGAGATGATCCATTACGCCAGCATGCTCCACGACATCGGTAAGATCGGCATCCCCGAGGAGATCCTGCGCAAGCGCGGCCCCTTGAACGAGCAGGAGGCCGAGGTCATGCGCCGCCACGCGGACATCGGAGCGCGCCTGCTGGAGAAGCTCGACCTTCTGCGGGATGCCGCGCCGATCGTGCGCGCCCATCAGGAGCGCTACGACGGCGCCATGGACGAGACCCGCTATCCCGGCTATCCCATGGGCCTCATGGGCGAAGAGATCCCTCTCGGCGCGCGCATCATCGCCGTGGTGGACGCCTTCGACGCCATGACCACGACCCGTCCCTACCGGGCGGCGCTGCCGGTGGAGAGCGCGATCGCGGAGCTCCGCGGGCAGCGCGGCCGGCAGTTCGATCCCCGCGTGGTGGACGCCTTCCTCGACGAGCTCGCGGAGCGCCCGTGGGTGCGCGAAGAATCCTGGCATTGAGCGGCTGGCCGGAGCTCGACTCTCACATCCACCAGGTCCGCGGCTGCCGCATCTGCCCCCGGGTGGAGCCGCCGCCGGTGATCGCGCGGCCGGAGGTCTGGCCGCGGATGCTCCTGGTCGGCCAGGCGCCCGGGCCGAAGGAGCGCGACCTGGGAAAGCCCTTCGCCTTCACGGCCGGCAGCCGCCTGTTCGCCTGGTTCGCCACGCTGGGAGCTTCGGAGGAGGAGTTCCGCCGCCGCGTGCTCATGGCCGCGGCGATCCGCTGCTTCCCGGGCCGTGCGCCGCAGGGAGGGGACCGTCCGCCCGCGCCCGACGAGATCGCCAACTGCGCGCCCTGGCTGGAGGAGGAGATCCGGCTGATCCGGCCGCTGACCGTGATCGCCGTGGGCCAGCACGCCATCACGAAGTTCATCCCCGAGCCCGGCCCGCTCTCGGACCGCGTCGGCCGGATCTTCCCCGGCTCGCGAGGGGACGTGCGCTTCGACGTGGTGCCGCTGCCGCATCCGTCGGGGCGCAGCACCTGGCTGGTGAAGCCGGAGAACCAGGAGCGGCTCGAGCGGGCGCTGGAGCTGCTGAGGCAGAGCCGGGGATGGCGGGAGACGTTCGGGTAAGATAGGGCCCATGGACCAGTCCAAAGCCGAGCAGGCCGTCCTCGCCCGCTACAAAGAGAGAGGTCATCGCGCCGGAGGCGTGCAGGCCGGCTTCGGGATGCGCGCCAAGGCGATCCGCTATCTGGCACCCCCCGCGCCTGAGGCCGCGGCCGACATCGACCGGGCGCTTCAGGGCATGGTCGAGAAGGGCTGGCTCAAGCCGAACGCGGCCGGGACCTGGTACTTCCTGACGGAAGCCGGGGCGGAGCAGGTGAAGGCGGTCCGGTGAAAAGGACGTAAAGGACTTAAAGGACGCAAAGGACTCAAAGGACAAAAACAGCTCTTTACGTCCTTTACGTCCTTTAAGTCCTTTACGTCCTTTCTTCTTAGCGGGAGCCCAGCCCCGCCGGCCGGAGCGCCCGCTCCACCCATCCCAGAAGACCATCCACCAGCAGCGCGAGGATCGCGGCCGGGATCGCTCCCGAGAGGATCATCGCGGTGTTGGCGAGCTGCAGGCCGGTCACGATCGGCTCGCCCAGGCCGCCGGCTCCGATGAAGGCGGCGAGGGTGGCCGTGCCCACGGTGAGGACGGCGGCGGTGCGGATGCCCGCCATCAGCACGGGTGCGGCGAGGGGGAGGCGGACCTCGCGCAGGATCTGAGCCGGCGTCATTCCCAGGGCCGTGGCCGCTTCGACGGCTCGCGGGTCGGCGTCGCGGACTCCCGAGTAGGTGTTGCGGACGATCGGGAAGAGGGCGTAGATCCAGAGCGCCACGACGGCCGGGAGCGTCCCCACGCCGAGAAAGGGGATGAAGAAGGCCAGGAGGGCGAGCGAGGGGATGGTCTGGGTCATGCCGAGGAGGCGGATCGTGGCCTCCGCTCCTCCCCGGTGGCGCTCGAGCCAGAGTCCCAGGGGCACGGCCACGACGATCCCGGCCAGGAGCGCCAGGGCCGAGATGCCCAGGTGCTCCAGCGTCCTCCGCAGCAGAGCGCTCCGCTCATCCCAGAGATAGTGGGTGAGGGTGGGAGCGGATCTGGCCGCCGTCTCCTCCCTCTCTCCCTGGACCAGTCCGAGCGAGCGCAGGGCATCCCGCGCCACGACCGCCTCGTCTTCCTTCCCTTCCTGGAGACGGAGGTTCCAGGCGCGCATCGTCTGCTCGTCGATGGAGCCGGCCAGGAGGCTCAGGGCGGCGGCGACCTGCGGAGGCGCCTTGCCCCGCACCAGCGCCGCGGCTTCATAGGGCGGGAAGAAGCCGCGGTCGTCCTCCAGCACGACCAGCTTGTGGGTGATCAGCCGGGCGTCGGTCGTGTAGACGTCGATCGCGTCCACCTCCCGCGCCTTGGCCGCCTGGTACTTGAGGGCGTGCTGGAGCGGCTGGACCGACGCGAAATCGAGCCCGTAGACTCGCTGCAGACCGAGCAGCCCGTCCTCGCGGCCCACGAACTCGTGGCCGAAGCCGCCGCGGAGACGCTTCGAGATCCGCGCGAGGTCCGAGATCGTCTTCAGCCCCTCGCGCTCGGCCAGCTCCTGGGGGACGGCGACCTCGAAGGAGTTCTCGAAGCCGAGCGGAGCGAGCCACCAGAGATCCCAGCGGGCGAGGAACTCGGAGCGGACGCGCTTCAGGGTCTCGGCCGGGCCTCCCTTCGCGGGCTCGTTCAGGATCGAGACGAGCCCCGTCCCCGTGTACTCCGGATAGACGTCGATGGCGCCGGACTTCAGGCCCTCGAAGCAGACCTGGGTGCCCGCGAGCCCGAGCCGGCGCTCCACCTCGAGGTCGGTCCGGCTCTCCAGGAGCTGGGCGAAGATCTCGCCCAGGAGCCGGCTCTCCTCGAAGTTTTTCGAGCCGACCACGACCCGATCGGCGGCGAAGGCGGGCGTGGCCAGGAGGAGGGCGATGAGGATGAACCTCACCCCCTGTCCCCCTCTCCCGTCTCCCTCACCGGCCTGCGGCCGGCCCATCCGCCGGGAGAGGGGGAACGTAACTGGGGCTGTCTTGCCTTGGCGAAAGGCACGGTGACTTCATCCACGTCCCCCCTCTCCTGGTAGGAGGGCGGGTGGAGACAGGAGAGGGGGACAGGGGGTGAGGTCCTACGCATCCAGCAGCGCCCTCACATAAGGATCCGCCGGCCGCTCCGCCAGCTCGGCCGGCGCCCCGACCTGCAGGATGCGCCCGCCCCGCATCACCGCGATCCGATCCGCCAGGCGGAACGCCTCCGCGAGATCGTGGGTCACCAGGACCAGCGTCTTCCCGAGCGTCTTCCTCAGCTCCAGGAACTGCCGGTGAAGCTCCAGGCGGGTGAGAGCGTCGAGGGCTCCGAAGGGCTCGTCGAGGAGGACGACGGGCGGATCGGCGGCGAGGGCCCGGGCGAGGGCGACGCGCTGGCGCTGTCCTCCCGACAGCTCGGCGGGGTAGCGGGGGGCGTGGACTTCGGGCGAGAGCCCGACCAGCTCCAGCATCTCGCGGACTCGCGCTCGGCGGCGGTCCTCATCCCAGCCCAGGAGGCGGGGGACCAGGTCGACGTTCCTCTCCACCCGCCAGTGGGGGATGAGCCCTCCATCCTGCGGGACGTAGCCGGTCTTCCGCCGCAGGGCGATCGGATCGAGCTCGGACACCGGCCGGCCCTCCACCCGTACCTCTCCCGCGGACGGGTCCACCATGCGGTTGAACAGGCGGAGAAGCGTGGTCTTGCCGCTGCCGCTCTCGCCGACCAGGGCGAGCGTCTCGCCTGCCGGCACCGCCAGGCTCACCCCGGCGAGCGCGGCCGTGCCGTCGGCGTAGGTCTTGACCACGCCGGAAGCTTCCAGCGCGGCGGGAGGGGGAAGGGACACGGAGGTAGTGTAGCCGCAGAGGCTACAACCGCGGCACGAGCACGAAGAGCCCCTGGCGGATGCTCCCCACGAGCACCGTGCCGCTCGGCAGGATGTCGACGCTCCACGCCCCGAACCAGCTCGTGTTGCTGAGCCCGGGCTCCACGTCGAAATAGGCCGCCTCCCGCACCCGGCTCTTCTTGGCTCCGATCTGGCGCAGGTCCAGGATGCGGAGACCGGACGCGGCATTGGCCAGGTAGGCAAAGCGGCCGCGGATCTCCAGCTGCAGGTCGCGGGCCCGGGTGGTGCCGTCATAGCTCTTGAAATACACGGGCCTGGTCAGGCTGGAGAGGTCCCAGAGGAACGTCCGGGTGTTGCCGCCGGGGAGGTTCTCGTCGTGCGAATCGGCGAGCAGGAGGAAGCGGTGGTCCTCGGTGACGGCGGTGTCCCGGGGCGTGTTCGAGTGCTTGTATTTCGTGCTCGAGAGGCGGACCGGGTGCGCCTTGTCGGTCACGTCGTAGATCACCAGGTAGCTGTAGCCGGCCCCGCCGAAGCAGATCTCGTGGCCCGTGAAGCGCTTGTCCGGTCCGTGATAGAGGACGCACTCGAGATTTCGGGGAGCGGGCGAGGTCGGGTTCCAGGCCATGACCTGCTGCGGATTCTCGGGATCGCCGTTCAGGTCGAGAGCGACGATGTTGCCCGGGAACACGCCGCCCGGGAACAAGTAGGCAAAGCCGGTCTCCCGGTTGATGGAGATGCGGCCGGCGAGGGTGGGGAGATCGATGGAGGCGTCCGCCGCCAGGGGACCGGAGGCGGTCAGGAGGCGGGTCAGGTCGTAGATGTAGAGCTTCGCGCCGGCGATCCCGTACAGGTGGTCCTCGAAGATCGCCATCGAGCTCAACCCCTCGGTCTCCCGGGCGAGGTCGCCGAGGATCACGGGGCTTTCGGGGTCGGTCACCTCGACGATGGAGATCCGGGTCCGCAGGGCGAGAAGGGCGAATTCCCGGCCGCTCGCCTCGTCGTGCCAGCCGAGGACGTCTCCCGCCACTTCGTTCGCAGCGTTCGACAGCTCTTCGATGGGGATGAAGCTGGCCTGATCGATGGCACGGCAGGGATACCGGCCGGCCGTGCCGCCCTCGCAGGGCACCGGGCCCTGAATGGCGGCGGTCAGGATCGCGGGAAGGGCGAAAAGGGCGAGGACGGTGAAGGACAGGCTGCGCATTCTCATGATGAACAGGCTAGCAAAGAATACGCCCGCCCTCTTCAGGCCACACCGCCGTCCTCGCCCGGAGACGAGCCCCGGCGACTCGCGGTCCGCCCGCCGGCGTGATTTCCCCCCAAGTCCAATGAAATCAAGGCTGTCCCTCTCGATCGGAGGGCTGGCACGCTTCGTGGAATCAGGGGAAGAGCAAGGGTCGCGTGGAAGGTCGGCAGGCAGTGACTAGCGAGCGGCCCGGGATTGACAAGCGAACGAACCGAACTCCTCTCCCTCCGGTGCCGGGGCGGGTTTCCCAGCCCTCCGCCCGCCTCGGCCCCTCTTTTTTCCCCGTGGCTCCCTCTCGTCGGTATAATCACCCCGTGAGCGTAGATACCGGGGTGGAACCTCGGATCGTCCCCCGATCCGAGCATCCAATTTCCCGAAAAGACATATCCACCAACGCCGTCAAGGTCCTCTACCGGCTGCACAACGCCGGCTACAAGGCGTACCTGGTAGGGGGGAGCGTCAGGGACCTGATGCTCGGTCGCCGGCCGAAGGACCATGACATCGGCACGGACGCGAAGCCGAACGAGATCCGCCGGTTGTTCAGCAACTCGCGGATCATCGGGCGGCGCTTCCGTCTGGTCCACGTGTACTTCCACGACGGCGAGATCGTCGAGCTCTCGACGTTCCGGCGCGATCCCGATCCCGAGGAGCAGCGCGGCGAGCCCGGCGAGCTCCTGATCACCAGCGACAACACCTACGGCACGCCGGAGCAGGACGCGTTCCGCCGCGACTTCACGATCAACGCGCTGTTCTACAGCATCGCCGACTACTCGGTCATCGACTACGTCGGCGGCATCGAGGACCTCGACCGCAGGCTCGTCCATGTCATCGGCGATCCGGACAAGCGCTTCCGCGAGGACCCCGTGCGCATGCTGCGGGCCTGCGAGTTCGCCGCCCGGCTCGGGTTCGGCATCGAGTCGGGCACCCAGGAAGGCATCCACCGCCACCGCAAGGAGCTGGAGAAGGCCTCGCCGGCGCGGGTCACCGAAGAGATCGCGCAGCTCCTGCGCTGCGGGCGGGCCGGCGCCGCCACCCAGTGGA
>JBJMGZ010000333.1:0-3682 GCA_045807605.1 Thermoanaerobaculia bacterium
GGTTACAATCCGCCCCCCGGCGGACCCCACCGATCGGGCCCAACCCTCGAAAAAGACCAGGAGCCGTGCCATGGCCGAGCAATATATCTACGTGATGAAGGACCTCCGGAAGATCTACCCGCCCAACCGGGAGGTCCTCAAGGGAATCTGGCTGTCGTTCTTCCCCGGCGCCAAGATCGGCGTGCTGGGCCTGAACGGCGCCGGCAAGAGCACGCTGCTCAAGATCATGGCCGGCGAGGTCAAGGAGTTCGCCGGCGAGGCTTGGGCTTCCAAGGGCGCCCGCGTCGGCTACCTCTCCCAGGAGCCGCGCCTCGATCCCAACAAGAACGTCCTCGGCAATGTCGAGGAGGGGGTGGCCGGGATCCGCGCCCTGCTCGACAAGTACGATGAGATCAACGCCCGCTTCGGCGAGCCGATGTCCGACGACGAGATGGACAAGCTCATGGCCGAGCAGGGGCGGGTGCAGGACCAGATCGACGCGGTCAACGCCTGGGAGATCGACCGCACCCTGGAGGTCGCCATGGACGCCCTCCGCCTGCCCCCGCCCGACGCCGACGTGGAAAAGCTCTCGGGCGGCGAGCGCCGCCGGGTCGCGCTCTGCCGGCTGCTCCTCCAGAAGCCCGACCTGCTCCTCCTCGACGAGCCCACGAACCACCTCGACGCCGAGTCGGTCGCCTGGCTGGAGCGCTTTCTCGCCGAGTACCCGGGCACCGTGGTGGCCGTGACCCACGACCGCTACTTCCTCGACAACGTGGCCGGCTGGATCCTGGAGCTCGATCGGGGACAGGGGATCCCCTGGAAGGGCAACTACTCCTCCTGGCTGGAGCAGAAGCGCGACCGCCTGGAGCTGGAGGAGAAGTCCGAATCGGCCCGGCGCCGCACCCTGGAGCGCGAGCTCGAGTGGGTGCGCATGTCCCCCCGCGCCCGCCAGGCGAAAGGCAAAGCCCGCCTCAATCACTACGAGCAGCTCCTCGCCGAGGAGCGCGAGCACGAGAAGCGCGCCGAGACCAACGAGATCCACATCCCGTCCGGCCCCCGCCTCGGCGACCTGGTGGTGGAGACCCGCGGCCTGCGCAAGGGTTACGGCGACAACCTGCTGATCGAGGACCTCTCCTTCGCCCTCCCGCCGGGCGGCATCGTGGGCGTGATCGGCCCGAACGGCGCCGGCAAGACCACCCTGTTCCGCATGATCGTCGGCCAGGAGCAGCCCGACGCCGGCACGCTCCGCCTGGGCGACACGGTCAAGATCGCCTACGTGGACCAGAGCCGCGAGTCGCTCCAGGGGGACATGATGGTCTGGGAGGCGATCTCGGACGGCCGCGACGTGGTGGTTCTCGGCAGCCGGGAGGTCCCGGCCCGCTCCTATGCCGCGGCGTTCAACTTCAAGGGCGCCGACCAGCAGAAGCGGGTCAAGGACCTCTCCGGCGGCGAGCGCAACCGGGTCCATCTCGCGCGCACGCTCAAGGCCGGCGGCAATCTCCTTCTCCTCGACGAGCCGACGAACGACCTCGATGTCGACACCCTGCGCGCTCTCGAAGAGGCCCTGCTCAGCTTCGCCGGCTGCGCCGTGGTGATCAGCCACGACCGCTGGTTCCTGGACCGGATTGCCACGCACATCCTCGCCTTCGAGGGCAACTCGCAGGTGGTCTGGTTCGAGGGCAACTACCAGGCCTATGAAGAGGACCGCCACCGCCGCCTCGGCGCCGAGGCCGACCAGCCGCACCGCATCCGCTACAAGCGCCTCACCCACGCCTGAGATGGATCCCATCCCCCCTCTCCCCAACCCTCTCCCCCGTGCCGGGGGAGAGGGAGCCCTCCGTGGCACCGTGATTGCAACCTTTCCTCCGCGGGCATAGGCGGTGTCGGGGTGGAGGGTTCGATTGACGTGCCAGCTCTCCCCCGATGCTGCAAAAGTTACCGTGGAGGCTCCCTGCGAGGGTGGTCTCCGGAGCAACACCTTCGGGAAAAACGGAGAGGAGCAACACCATGAAGAGAGTTATTCTTTCGCTTCTGGCCATCTTCCTTCTGACGGCCGGCGTCGCGCTGGCTCAGAGCGCCAACACGACGGCCCCGGGTCCCACGCAGCAGCGTGAGCCGGGCCAGACCAGCAACAACCTGCCGAACCCGGGCAACCCCCAGACCGACCTCAGCCACAACGACACCTACACCGAGGGCGGCACCACCGAGGGCACGGCCAACGAGAGCATGCAGGGCACGGCCGGCAGCCAGACCACCGGCAACGTCCAGGGCACGACCACCGGCACGACCACCGGCACGACCACCACGACTACCGGCGCCACCAGCCTCCAGAATGAGACCGAGCAGAACGAAGGCATGGACGTCGACGTCGACACCGGCGCACGCGCCAATGGCGCCGTCGACATCGACGTGAAGAAGCATGGCGACAACGACACCGACGCCTCCGGCATCGACGAGACCGGCACCGGCCCGGCGACGGCCACCGGCAGCACCGGCACGTACGGCAATGACACCGGCTCCCTGCCGGACACCGCGAGCGAGCTGCCGCTGCTGGCTCTCGCCGGCATGCTGGCGCTGGCTTCGGCCTTCATGGTCCGGCGCGCCCGGCGCGCCTGAAGAGCGAGCTCCCTTCTAGAATGGCACGTCGAGTCACCTGGCGCTCCCACAGCGCCAGGTGACATTGTTTATAGGCGATGGAAATCTCTACCAACCCCGACAAGAGCGTTCTCCGGTCCCGCTGGGTCTGGGCGGAACGGGCCCTGCTGCTGATCGGCATCCTCTGCCTGGGCATCTACGCCTGGTCCTGGCTCGACACCTGGCTCTTCGACCGCGCGCAGAACGCGCGCCTGGAGCAGGCGCTGGCGCATCCGGAAAAGAAGAGACCGGCCGCGGAGACCGACTCGTTCGAATCCTTCCGCAAAGGCGCGGAACGGGAGCTGCCGGAGAAGAAGTCTTCGGCGCCCGCTCCCGCCGAAGGCGAGCTGATCGGCCGCATCGCGGTCGAGCGCCTCGGCGTCTCCGCCATCGTCCTGGAGGGAGTGGGCAATCGCGAGCTTCGCCGGGGGGCCGGGCACATCCCCGCCACCCCGCTGCCGGAACAGGGCAAGGGCAACGTCGGCATCGCCGCCCACCGGGACAGCTTCTTCCGCGCCTTGAAGGACATCCGGGAGGACGACACGATCGAGCTGACCACCCTCGACGGCACCTTCCGCTACAAGGTGGAGTGGACGAAGATCGTCAAGCCCACCGACATCTCCGTGCTCGAGCCCACGGACGAGCCGGCCCTGACCCTGGTCACCTGCTATCCCTTCTATTACGTGGGCTCCGCGCCCAAGCGCTTCATCGTCCGCGCCTACCGGATCCCCGAGAAGGACGCGTCGGCGGAGTGGATCGTGGACGTGGACACGGAGTGAGCACCCGCTGAGCTAGACTCCCGGGATGCGCCTGGTCGGCCGCAACCTGACCGACGAGCGCTTCTGGGAGTCGGCGGACGGGACCGCCACGCTGGCGCACGGGAGGAGCTTCATGCTGGGGCTGGTCGGGAAGATCTGAGTGTAGGGGAGGGGTTTACCCCCTCCCGGGCGGGGGCCAGCCCCGCCCCGACCTGGGGCGGGGCAGGCGCCCCGGGAGCTCGCGCCCCGGCCCCACCCCGCCGCACGCGGCCGCCACCGGGCCGCCGTGCCACTCGACCAGGCGGCGGCCG
>JBJMGZ010000334.1:0-3394 GCA_045807605.1 Thermoanaerobaculia bacterium
AGCTCGGCGAGGTCCAGGCAGGCCCGGGCGGCGTCGAAGGCGATACCGAGGCCGATCAGCTCCCCCGAGACGTACTCCAGGTCGGCCACGGCCTTCTCGACCCTGCCGAGCCCGGCCGAGATGAGCGCATCGAGCCAGCGCACCCGAAGGAGGTCCAGGCCGTTGCCGAGCTGAAGGGCGAGCCGCCGCACCTCGGGCAGAAGCTCCGCGGCTTCGCCATAGCGGGAGGCGTTGCAGAGGTTCACCCCCATGCTGAAGCGCACGTTGCAGAAAAGCCTGGGCTCCTTCCCGGGGTCGATCCGAGTGGAGGCCTGCTCCAGCATCTCGATGGCCCTCTGCCAGTCTCCCATCTGCTCCAGGGTGATGGCCATCTTGAGGAGGATTCTCCCTTCCGCGTGGCGAGACCTGCAACCCGGCAGCGCCTCCTCCAAGAGCTGAAACGACTCTTCGTACCGCCCCTGATACCTGCGGAAGGAGGCTCTCAGGTCAAGTAGGCGGCTGCCGTCGATGATGAGGCCAGGATCGGCCGCGGCGCCCGCCTGCCAGAGTCGGCCGGACTGGCGGACGGCCTCTTCGGCCGCGGGGAAATGCCCGTTGACCCGGTGGGCGGTGCCGAGGAACCCCCAGCAGAAGCCGGCCACGCGGGAGCGCCACCCGTCGCCGCCCGGCGTCAGCTCGGCCAAGCGCACGGCGAGCCGGGCGAGGTCGAGGGCCAGGTCGGCATCGTCGGCCGCCTTGGTCTCGCTCGCCAGGGCGAGCCGCTCCGCGAGCGCCCATGTCCGGTAGGCCTCGTACTCCTCGACCATCCGCCAGCGCTCCGCCGGCGACCGCTTCTTCAGCTCCTGCCAGAGGGCCTCGGCTTCCTGCCGGGCCGCCTTGGCCTTCTCCTCCCGCAGGGCCTGCGCGAGCTGCTCCAGGGTGACGTGGAACACCTCGCGGGCCTCCAGGGCTGCGGCAGCCCTGAGGGTGCGCGCCTCCGCCAGGGTGGGCTCCAGCGGCGACTCGGGCGAGGGCTCGGGCCGCAGGAGCAGGTCCGCGCAGAAGACGGCGGTCTCGACCTCCTCCGGCCCCCGCTCCATGGCACCGAACAGCTCCTCTATCTGCTCCACGCCCGGAGACCGCTTCGTCTCCAGGGCGGAGATCTCCTTGTCCGGAGTGCCGGACCGTTCCGCCAGCTCCTTCTGGGTGAGGTTCTCCCCCAATCGCCCGATAGACAGGGCGAGGCTCAGCCGCGGCCGTGGTGTCTTGTCTTCGCTCAACGGACCCCCCTCTGCTCTGAAGGACTGCTCAATAGATGGGGTGCGCCTGCCCCGCCGAGCGTGACACCGAAAGAGAATTTCAGCCTGCCGGGCTTCAGCTTTACGGCAAAACGGCGTTTGAACCCGTCATGCGGCACCCTGACAGGAGTGCAGCTTGGCGGCGTGGAAATCACTGCTTACGCTCCCGCCGATCCTTCCTACGAGAGGAGACCGCATGCGCGGAGGACTTGGAACAGCAGCGATGGCTAGGCTGACTCTTCAGGACCCGCATCCGGCGCCGGCCCGGCTGTGCAGCTTCCTGCGCGGCGACTTGAGCCGGGAAGACAACCGCGCCGTGATCCGCCATCTGTTGACCGGCTGCCCCGACTGCTCGGAAGAACTGCGGCCTCTCCTGGGCCAAGCCAAGCTCCCACTGCCGCGGGCGGGGCGGCGATGAACGCCAGGACAGGCCCAAGCTTCACCGAGCTCTTCGAGAACCTCCTGCCTGACGGGAGGAAGCTTCTGGTGCACCTGTTGACCTGCAACGATTGCAGGCAGGCGATCGTGCCGAACCTGTTGAACGAGCAGGTGCCAGCACTGATCCCCGGCCCCGAGGAGTGGAGCGATGCGCCCCCGGAGCCGGCGGCCGAGGAATCGGCAGAGCCGGCGGCGGAGCTGGCCGAGCTGCTGGGACGCCTGCCCGAGGAGCGTGCCCGAGCGCTCGCCGAGGAGCGCTTCCACAAGACCTCCCTGCTGGAGCTGCTGCTGCGGTCGAGCCGGGAGAGCCAGCTCGACAACCCGGAGCTTGCCGAGCATCTGGCCTCCCTCGCGAGCCAGCTCGCAGGCCTCATCCCGGAGATCCCGAAGGGAGAGAAGCAGGCGGCGTATCTCACCCGGGCGACCGTGCTCGAAGCCAACGCGCGGCGCCTCGCCGGCAACCTCATGGAAGCCGACCGGCCGTTCGCCCATTCCCTGTTCTACTCGGCGCCGCCTGGCGAGCAGGCGATCTTCCAGCGCGCCCTGGCGCTGATCCGCTGGGAGCAGGGCCGCTACGACGAGGCGGCAAGCCTGTTCGCCCAGGCGTCGCGCCTCTTCGCCGACACTCGCCTGCTCGCCGAGGAGGGAGCCACCCTGATCCTCCTCGGGCTCTTCGAGGCCGAGAGAGGAATCCCTCAACTGGCCTCCTACCACCTCATATCAGGCCTCGCGGTCGTGGATCGGCGGCAACGTCCCTCGCTGTTCGTCCGCGGGGGGCTGGCGCTGGCTCTCTCCCTGGCGGAACAGGGTGGAAAGCCTCTGGCGGTCGAGCTGCTGAACCGCCTGCGCAACCTGTACCCCTGTGTCCAGGACCCGGCCGAGACGATCCGGCTCTATTGGCTGGAAGGGCGGCTCCGGGCGCGCCTCGGGGATGTCGCCCAGGCTCGCGAGCTGCTCGTCTCCGTGAGGAAGAAATACCTGACCCGGCTTCAGCTCCACGAGACCGTGCTGGCGACGCTGGACCTCGCGGCGGTGCCGGCCCGGCAGTCTGCGGAGGGCCGCCGCCGGATCGACGAGCTGGAGGAGCGCTTCGCGGGTGGTCAGGGACTCGGCGAGATCGTGAAGACCCTGCGGCAGTTGAGCGCGACCCCGCTCCAGGCGACGCTGCCCACCGAGGCCGAGCCGCTGCGCACGCTTCTGCTCCGGCACGGGCATCATGCCCAGCCGTTGCCTTTTGCTTGAGAGGAGGCCAGAGATGAGAGAGAAGAGGGTCGGGCCTGTTTCCCTGGCCTCGCCGGAGATCCCATCCCCCGACCTTGGCGAGAGGATCGCCTGGCTCCGCAAGAGGAAAGGTTGGAACCAGGCGGAGCTGGCCGAGCGGATCGGGATTCGCGCCAACCAGATCAGCAAGTACGAACGCGGGGCCTATGAGCCGAGGCCCGCGGTGCTCGGTCCACTGGCCGAGGCCCTCGGCACCACCGTCGATTTCCTCCTCACCGGGCGCGAGGCGAAGGTGCAGCGCGACCCGCGCTTCAGGAACCTCCTGCCTCTGCTCGAAAGCCTCCCCGAGCCGCTGCGCGATGGTCTCGTCTCCACCCTGGAAGCGGTGGTGAGGAGCAGCCATCTCATCGAGGTCCATCAGAGAAGAACAAAGGCCCGGCAGACGTGACAAGCCGGCC
>JBJMGZ010000335.1:0-2732 GCA_045807605.1 Thermoanaerobaculia bacterium
CATCGCGCTCCAGTGGATGATCGACCGGGCCACGGAGGCCGGCCTCGTGTTCGACAACGCCGTGGTGCAGAAGCTGCCTCTCGGTCCGCAGCCTCTCCAGGAGATCCACAACTCGAAGAAAGGGCTGTACAGCGTGACTCCCGGGTTCGACCGGCCCATCGGCAGGGCGGCCCAGGACCCGAGCCAGGCGGATCCGACCCAGGCGGTCCACGACAGCGTGCGGGCGAAGTGGGACGGCGACCCGAAGTACCGGCCGGGTCCGCTCAAGGATTATTTCAAAAGGTCGGGCGATCCCAGAGGGGCGTGATGGATCAATAGGGATTGCGGCCGAACAGCAGCTCGAGGCCGAACCCGACCAGCGCCGAGCCCTCGCGTTGCTCGTCGATCGACTCGCGGGGCCAGGTGTAGCCGCCGATCAGCTCGCCGTAGAGCCATTCGCGGTTCAGGGGCCGCCGGTACACGCTGCGGGCGCCGTACTCGCGCACCTCGACGTCGTTGCCGGTCGAGCCGCGCAGGAAGAGCTCGTAGGCGAGCGCCGACCGCGCTCCGAGGTTCTGATAGAGCACCGTCGCCGAACGCCAGTCCGCGCCGTCGGTGGCCTCCGACACCGTGCCCACCGTGCCCCAGCGGAAGAGGAGCGTCCGCCGCAGCACGTGATCGAAGTCGGCGCTCGTCGTCGAGCCGAAACCGTCGCGGTTTTCATAGAAGACGGTCTCGCGCAGGCGCCAGACCGAGCGCTGGCCCAGGAACACGTTGCGCCGCAGGCGGCCCTGTACGAAGGCTTCGGGAGCCGAGCTCAGACGGGCGCCGACGCGGAAGTCGAGGCGATCCTTCCAGCGCCCGGGGGGCGAATAGCCGAGGCCGGCCAGCCACCGGTCCTGGGTCTCCACTCCGAACACCGACGAGCGGATGGCAAAGCCTTCCTGGCGTCCTTGCACGAAATCGTCGCGGTCGTCCCGGCCGAGGAAGAGGTTGACCCGCCTTTCGAGGTTCGGCAGGTCGTACTTGAGGCGCAGCCGGGCCCTGGGCTCGGTTCCATCCGCTTCGGTGTAGATCGTGGACAGCTCGACCCGGCCGGATACCTGGCGGGCGTTTTCGATGTCGGGCTGGCCGAAGAGGCCGTCGAACCAGAGCGTGGCGCCGCAGAAGGTCTCTTCGAGGACACGGCGGCTGTTGTCGAGCAGGCCCTCCTCCACCGGCCCTTCCCGGCAGGCTTCGCGGAGAGACGGGTCCGCGGCCGTGGCCGGCGGCGGAGCTTCGGAGGACGCGGTCGCCGGTTTCTGCCGGGCGGCACAGCCGGTCGCAACGAGCGCGGACAGGAGCAGGGTGGCGAATGCGGCGCGGAGGTGCATCTACGGGCGGATCATACCTCAGGGCAGGCAGCTCCGCAGGCTTTCGTAGCCCCGGGTCTCGAGGTCCACGAGGCGCGGCTCCCGCCCGGTCTCCCTGCGCAGCAGGCCGGCCGCGTGCTGCCGGAGCAGGACGAGGTGCCGATCTCCGGGCGTCAGGCCGAGGGCGGAGAGCGCGTGGACCGGCGGCATCGGGGTCTTCGAGCGCTCCGGCGCGGGCAGGCGCCAGAGGTCGAGGCGGTAGAAGATCCGCTCCGCGCAGCGGGCGAGGTTCGCCCGCACTTTTTCCCGGTCTCCGTAGAGAAAGTTGGGCGGCGAGACCTCCGGCGTGGCGTGGCAGCGTCCGCAGTACTGGTAGAGCGCGCGGATGGCCGGCTCCTCGAAGTCGGCCGTGGCTCCTTCGGTCTCCAGGACGGGAGGCGGCAGGCTCGCGTCCGCCAGGCAGCAGGCGCCGCTCTCCAGGCCCAGCTTGTTGAACAGCGCGCCGAGCACGGCGGCGCGCCGGAAGGGGGCGGAGGAGAAGACGCCGGCCGGGAGGTCCTGGATCAGCGTCTTCACGATGGAGAAGTCGTCGAGGAAGACCACGACGGCCTTGCCGTCGTACGACAGCCGCAGTGTTTCGACCGCCTTGCCGTCGGCCCGCCGGGCATGGAGGCCGGAGAGTCTCTGAGCCACGCGGATTTCGACCTCGCCCGGGCCGGATTTCCCTTCCATTACTTCCAGGTCCCGCAGCTCGCCGAGCTTTTCGATCGTCCCTCCCGTGACCAGGGAGCCTTCGAGGAAGATGCGCCCTTCGAGGTTGTCGGCGCAGCGGAATTTCACCCTCTGGCCGGTTCCTCGGGGTTGTGTGGAGACCTCGCACGGGAAGGTCTGCTGCTGCCGCCGGATGCCCCGGGAGAAGAGCGCCTCGTCGAGCCTCCGGGTGTCCTCGTCCGTCAGGAACCCGGCCAGTCCTTCGATCAGGCGCTCGGGTCCGGTGTCCTTCGTCCAGACCTCCAGCGGCGGACGCGGGTTCAGCGGCTCGAAGGCCGCGGGCACGTGCGAGCGCAGCACGAGGCCGCCCAGGCGGCGGGACTCCTCGGAGCTGAGAGTCGCCGGCACGCTGGCCACGCCGGCAATGGCCGCGTTCGACCGGTGGGAGGCCAGCGGATTGCGGTTCGGGATGTCGGGATCGGGGATGGCGAGCCCGTGGGGCCACTTCACCTCCCAGGCGCGCCGGAGCTCCTCGCCCATTCCTTCGTGGAGCCCTCCCGAGAGACGATCCTGCAGAGCCGAGCGGAAGGCAGCCGCCCGGCACTCGTTGCTGCCGCAGCCCTCGCGCCAGAGGAGCTGGTAGACGGCGATGCGGTTGGCGCGGTCGGTGGCCGCGTCGATGGCGGCGGG
>JBJMGZ010000336.1:0-3794 GCA_045807605.1 Thermoanaerobaculia bacterium
TGGACGTCGAAGAGATAGAGCCCCAGCAGGCGGAAGAGGGTGATCAGGCCGAGGAAGAGCCAGGCCCAGCCGAGCACGCGGGCGAGCGCCTCCGGCTGATAGGCCGGCTGAAAGCGGGTGAAGATCTCCAGCGTGGCCACCCCGGCGGCGACGTAGAGGGGAAAGGCGAGCTGGCGCACCCAGAAGAACCGCCGCTGAAGGGCGGCGGTGATCACGATCAGCAGCGACAGGAACCCGACGCTGCCCAGCAGGGCGAGGGTCATCCTCAAGACAGGCACCTCCGAGGGCCGTCCAGCATTCTATTCCGGGTCCGCTCCCGAGGTAGAATCCCGGAGTTGATCCCGTACCTTGCCGACTCAAAGGAGATCGCATGAAGAAGAGATTCCTCGGTTCGACCGCCCTCCTGGCGCTTGCGCTTGCCACCGTCGCCCTGCCGGCCCGGGCCCAGAATGCCAAGCCCATGGAGGAGAAACAGATGAAGCCCGCGGCCGGCGCGCGCGCCGATATCGTGAAGTCGATCGACGACGCTCAGAAGAAGCTGGTCGCGCTGGCCGAGGCCATGCCGGCCGACAAGTACGGCTGGCGTCCGGGCGAGGGTGTGCGGTCGGTGGGCGAGGTGTTCGCCCATGTCTCCGGCACCAACTACTTCCTGCCGACGCTGTGGGGCGGCAAGGTGCCGGACGGCGTCGATCCCAGGGGCTTCGAGAAGGAGGCCGGCGACAAGGCCAAGACGATCGGCAACCTCAAGAAGTCGTTCGAGAGCGTGCGGCAGGTCATCGACGCCGTGCCGGACAGCGACCTCGACCGGGTGATCCCGATCTTCGACCACCAGGGGGCGGTCCGCGAGGCCATGCTGGCCGTCGCCACCCACGCCCACGAGCACCTCGGGCAGTCGATCGCCTACGCCCGCATGAACGGCGTCACGCCGCCCTGGAGCGCCCAGGCGCCGTAGCTTGATGGAAGACGGGGGCGTTACCCCAGCCGCTCGCGGTAGAGGCGGTCCAGTGCCTGGCGCAGGGCCTCCATGCGGCCGATCTTGCTCACCTCGCCGGCCTTGACCTCGACGGGCCAGTCGAAGTCGACGTTGTCGAGCACCGTGGCGCGCCAGACCTTCTTCTTGGGGTCCCAGGCGCCCTCGCGGTTGCCGATGAGGTTCCAGCCGGCGGGCAGGAAGCTGCGGATCTCGGTCTCCGTGTAGCGGAGCGGCTCGTCGGTCGTTCTCATGACGCGGGATTGTGCACCAAGCAGGCCTGGCTGTCGAACGCGGAAGCACCGTGAGCCGGTTCGGCAGCCAGGAAAGGAGGGCCGGGTGGGGACCGGGTCTTTGCAGGGCGGGTCAAGCGCAGCTATCATCACCGGGGGACCGGCCTGAAGAGGTTACCTATGCCAAGCCAACTCGCAGTCGTAGAAGCTCAGGCACTCAAGCTCACCGCCGAAGAGCGGGCACGGCTTGCGGACCGCTTGCTTGCCAGTCTCTCCGAAGATCATGAGATCGAGGAGGCTTGGGCCGCAGAGATCGAGCGGCGCATCGAGGAAGTCGAGAGCGGCCGTGCCCAGCTCATTCCTGCTGCTGAGGCCATAGCCCGCGCTCGCGCCGCCATCATTCCCCTACAGCATCATCTACTACATCAAGGGTGACGAGCTCCGGGTGATCGCCCTCGCGCATCATCGGCGCAGACCCGGTTATTGGGCCGGCCGTCGATGACGGCCAGCCAGGCCGATAATCCTTCCTTGACCCCCCCGGGGCCCGTTGCTACGATCCCCGGGGTTGGTTCGAAGTCTCCCCCCGCACTCGCAAAAGGAAAACCATGAGAATCGAGCTCAGCGAAGAGCAGAAGCTGCTGCAGGAGACCGTCCGGCGGTTCGCCGTCGAGGTCGCGAAGCCCCGGGCCAAGGAAATCGACGAGACGGGCGAGTTCCCCCGCTCGTTCTTCGATCAGGCCGGCGAGCTGGGCCTCGCCGGGGTGGCCATGCCGGAGGAGTACGGCGGCGCCGGCATGGACACGGTCTCGTACTGCCTCGTCATCGAGGAGATCAGCCGGGTGTGCGCCACCTCGGGCGTTATCCTCTCGGTCAACAACTCCCTGGTCTGCGACCCCCTGCTGAAGTTCGGCACCGAGGAGCAGAAGAAGGAGTTCCTGACCCCGCTCGCCGCCGGCCGGAAGCTCGGCTGCTTCGCGCTCACCGAGCCGGGCGCCGGCAGCGACCCGGCGGGCATGCGCACCACCGCCCGCCGGGACGGCGACGACTACGTCCTCAACGGCAACAAGATCTTCATCACCAACGGCACGGACGCCGACGTCGCCCTGGTCTTCGCCAGCATCGACCTCGAGAAGAAGCACAAGGGCATCACCTGCTTCATCGTGCCGGCCGACACGCCGGGCTACCACCACGGCACCCACGAGTTCAAGCTGGGCGTCAACGCCTCGGGCACCACCGAGCTGGCCTTCCAGGACATGCGGGTCCCGGCCCGCTGGCGCCTCGGCGGCGACGGCGAGGGCTTCAAGGTCGCGATGGCCACCCTCGACGGCGGGCGCATCGGCATCGCCGCCCAGGCCATCGGCATCGCCCAGGCCGCCTTCGAGGAGGCGCTCGCCTACTCGCAGGAGCGCGAGCAGTTCAACCAGCACCTGTCGGACTTCCAGGCCATCCAGTTCTACCTCGCCGACATGGCGACGGAGCTCGACGCCGGCCGGCTGCTCACCTGGAAGGCGGCGTGGCTCAAGGACCTGGGCAAGCGCTACACCCTGGAAGCCGCGCAGGCCAAGCTCTTCACCTCCGAGATGTCGCAGCGCGTCACCAACAAGGCGCTGCAGATCCACGGCGGCTACGGCTACACCAAGGAGTACAACGTCGAGCGCTACTTCCGCGACGCCCGCATCACCGAGATCTACGAGGGCACCAGCGAGATCCAGAAGATGGTGATCGCCGACTGGGTGCTCAACAAGGCCTGAGGAGGCCACCGGAAGGAGACCGCCATGGCCGTGCTCACCGAGCCCATATCCGAGAACGCCGCCGCGATGACCGGGACGACCGCCGCCGGCATCGACTTCTCGTTCACCGAGGACCAGCAGCTCCTCCGCGACGAGGTGCGCCGCTTCGCCGTCGAGCGCATCCAGCCCGGGGCCGCGGAGCGCGACCGCAAGCACATCTTCCCGACCGAAATCTTCCAGGAGATGGGGGAGATGGGGCTGCTCGGCATGCTGGTGCCGGAGGAGTACGGCGGCGCCGGCACGGACACCCTCGCCTACCTGCTGGCGATCGAGGAGATCTCCCGGGTGGACGCGGCCGCGGCGGTGACGATGAGCGTCACCAACTCGGTCTGCTGCTGGCCGATCGTCCACTTCGGCAGCGAGGAGCTGAAGCGGAAGGTCCTGCCGGCGCTCGCCACCGGCGAGGCGGTCGGCGGCTTCGGCCTCACCGAGCCCGGCGCCGGCAGCGACGCGGGGAGCCTGAAGACCACCGCCCGGCGCGACGGCGACTTCTGGGTGCTCAACGGCGAGAAGGCCTGGATCACCAACGCCGGCTTCGCCGGCTGGTACGTGGTCGTGGCGCGGACGAACCCCGAGGCGGGCAAGCGGGGCCTTTCGGCCATCGTGGTGCCCGCCGACGCACCGGGCTTCTCCGTCGGGCAGCCCGAGGAGAAGCTGGGTCTCAGGTCCTCCCGCACGGCGCAGATCTACTTCTCCGATTGCCGGGTGCCCGCCGAGAACCTGCTCGGCCAAGAGGGCCAGGGCCTGAAGATCGCCCTCGCCACCCTCGACCATTCGCGGCTCGGCATCGCGGCGCAGTCG
>JBJMGZ010000337.1:0-3474 GCA_045807605.1 Thermoanaerobaculia bacterium
GGCTCCGAAAACGAATATCGCTCGGCCTTGGGGCTTCCCCCTCCCGGGAGGGGGCAAGCCCCACCCCGACATAAAAGCACTACCCGTCACTCGGACTGTGGCGAGGCACTAGGTAAACAGCACCGTCTCCGGATGGGCCGAGAGGGCCAGGTAGAGGCCGCAGGCGATCATGTCGGCCGCGGCGTCGCGGCGGCCGATCTCGGGCACCAGCAGGCTGTAGATCATGTCGCTCGCCGGCAGGACGCCGTCGTCCAGGTTGTGCAGGAGGAAGCGGTAGACCCGCTCGCTGTGCGGATAGCCTTCGTAGATCTCGCGCACGGAGTGGATGTGCCGGTAGTCGGCCATGGACTCCCAGACGTTGTCGTAGTCCTTCTGGAAGTAGCGCTCGCGCGGCGGCTTGGGGCTCCCCATCCGCTCGTGGTGCTGCCGCGAGAGCTCGTGCCCCAGCCGGATGAACTTCTCCAGGTGCTCGACGTCCTTGCTCGTGGTCTGCCGCAGGACCTGCCCGCTGCGCTCCAGGACCGCCTCGACGTCGTCGATGCTCTCCATCTCGAGCCAGGTCAGGGCCTGCGCGGCCACCAGCGGCACCAGCAGCAGGATCTGGCCATAGTTGACCTTGCTGCCATACCGGCCGCGGACGCTCGCGGCCTGCGCCTCGTAGGCGGTGTCGAAGATGCAGTCCGGCTGCCTGCCTGCGCGCAGGATCCGGTCCACCAGGTCGTAGAACGCCCAGGAGCTGTTGGTTGCCGAGATGATGAAGTACTCCAGCTTCGTGGCCGGCGAGGCATCCGCGAGACGGCTGGTGATCCCGGGCTTCTTGCCCATGGGCTCCAGCGCCTGGCAGAGGATCACGTTGCGGAGGATCTCTCGCCGGATGTCCATGCGTTCAGGAATCCAGGTAGGTCTCCCGCGCCCGCCGGAGGACGTCCGGAGAGCCGTGCTGCTCGACCAGCGCCGTCAACCGCTCGGCCGCCATCCCGCTCGCCAGCCGCTCCAGTGCCATCTGCACTCCTTCGGCGATGGTCGGCGTCCGCTCGGAGATCCACAGGGCGAGTCCGGCATTGATCGCGATGAGGTCGCGCTTCGGGCCGGTCTCCTGGCCGTGCGCGATGCGCAGGAAGTCGCGGTAGTTCGACTCCGCATCGACCGGCGTCACCTCTTCCTGGCTGGCCCGCTTCAATCCCGCTTCCTCCGGAAGGAGAACGAAGTCGAAGTCCTCTTCCCCTCGAAACCCTCTCACCCGGCTCGGCGAGGAGATCGAGGCCTCGTCGAGCCCTTCGAAGCCCCGCACCAGCAGCGCGTTGCGGTAGCCGAGGCCGCGGAAGATCTCGGTCAGGATCTCGAACTGGGTCGGATTGTTGAGGCCGAACATGCGGTAGGTCAGGGGGATGGGGGTGAAGACCGGCGCCAGCAGGTGGAAGGGCGTGCTCAGGCCCACCCCCTTTTCGCCCAGGATCCGCCCGAAGTTCACGATGTTGCGCAGCTCGCCGCTGACGAAGAGCGGCGAGTAGTAGACGACGCCCACCGTCTCCACCGCTTTCTGGATCTGCGGCAGCGTGACGGTCTGCGGGTGGAGGCCCACGGCTTCCAGGGCATCGGCGCTGCCGGTGAGGCCGGACACCCTCCAGAACGAGTGCTTGATGACCGGCACGATCGGGTCCCCGGCCACCAGGGCCGAGAGGGTCGAGACGTTGATCTTCTTGACGCCGCTGCCGCCGGCGGTGGAGATGTCCATGGGCCTCCTGCCGGAGAGATCGAGGTCGTACTCGCCGGTGAGCCGGCGCATGGCGTCGAACATGCCCAGGATCTCTTCGACGGTCTCCCCCTTGGTCTGGGAGGCCACGGAGTAGGCGAGGAGCTTCCACCCCTCGTCGTCGGTGCGCAGGATCGCCTCCAGGAGCTCGGCGCTCTCGGCGCGGGTCAGGTTCTGCCGGGACATCATCTTGCGGATCAGAAGCACGTCAGGGTTCATGCGCAGAGGCCCCCTCTAAGTAAGGTGATCGACGGAGTTAGAGCGTTTCAAATTTGACCATGGGCCAAAGAAGAGCCCGTACCCAAAGGTGCTCCTTTGGCCGAAATGCGCGCTCTTCTGGTCCGGGATTTTAGCAGTTTGATGCGATGGGCCGGGGGAGAGGGAGACCCCGGCCATCTGATAGCATCGCCGGGCCGGCCACGGCCCCATGCCGAGCCCACTCCGAGGAGGAGACGAGGAGGAGAGACGTGGACTTTTCCCTGACCGAAGAGCAGCGCGCCATCCAGGAGACCGCGCGGGAGTTCGCCCGCCGCGAGGTCGATCCCATCGTCGACGAGATCGACGAGAGCCAGAAGTTCCCTCGCGCGGCCATGGCCAAGGCGGGCGAGCTCGGCTTCCTCGGCATCCTCTTCCCCGAGGAGTACGGCGGCGCCGGCCTCGGCTACGTCGAGTACGTGATCGTCGTCACCGAGCTGTCCAAGGTGGATCCCTCGGTGGGCATCAGCGTGGCGGCGCACAACTCGCTGTGCAGCAACCACATCTACAAGTTCGGCAACGAGGAGCAGCGGCGGCGCTGGCTCATTCCCCTCGCGAGCGGCGAGAAGATCGGCGCCTGGAGCCTGACCGAGCCCGGCGCCGGCTCCGACGCCGCCGGCACCCGCGCCCGCGCCGAGCGCGTGGACGGCGGCTGGGTCCTGAACGGCTCGAAGACGTTCACCACCCATGGCAGCGTCGGCGACGTCTGCGTGGTCTTCGCCCTGACCGACGCCCAGGGGCCGCGAGCGCACAACATCTCGGCCTTCGTGCTGGACAAGGGGATGGAGGGCTTCCGCCCCGGCAAGAAGGAGAACAAGCTCGGCATCCGCGCCTCGGACACGGCCGAGGTGGTCATGGAGAACTGCTTCGTGTCCGAGGACCGCCTGCTCGGCGACGTGGGCCAGGGCTTCATCCAGGCGCTCCAGATCCTGGACGGCGGCCGCATCTCGATCGCGGCCCTGGGGCTCGGCACCGCCATCGGCGCGTTCGACGCCGCGGTGCGCTATTCCAAGGAGCGCGAGCAGTTCGGCAAGCCGATCGCGACCTTCCAGGCGATCCAGTTCGCGCTGGCCGAGATGTCCACCCGCATCGCCGCGGCCGAGATCCTCACCTATGCCGCGGCCGAGGCCATGGACCGCGGCCGGCCGGTGTCGCGCCTCGCCTCCGAGGCCAAGCTCTACGCCGGCGAGGCCGCCGTGTTCTGCTCGGAGCGCGGCGTCCAGATCCACGGCGGCTACGGCTTCATCAAGGACTACCGCGCCGAGAAGTACTACCGCGACGCCAAGATCTGCACCATCGGCGAGGGGACGAGCGAGATCCAGCGGCTGGTGATCGCGCGGCATTTGATGAAGGGGCGGTGATGCCAACCACCGTCCGTGGCCTGCGGCCCTCACCCCCCGACCCTCACCGGCCTTCGGCCGGCCTATCGCACACCCGGACCCCCGGGAGAGGGGGAGGTGGCAACG
>JBJMGZ010000338.1:0-4505 GCA_045807605.1 Thermoanaerobaculia bacterium
GACTCTCGAAGAGGTTCTGCAGGAGTGCGGCTTCGACCTGAGGCCTGATCAGAGCGGCCAGAACACCGGCACCATCACCAGCAAAATCACCACCACCAGCGCCGTGAGCGGCAATCCGCAGATCAGGAAATCCCGGAACCGGTACCGCCCCGGACCATAGACGATCAGGCACGAAGGCTCGAAAGGCGTCACAAAGCTCAGCGACGCTGCCAGGGTCACCAGCACCGCGAAAGCCCGCGGATCGTGGCCCAGCTTGGCGGCCGTGTTCATCGCGACCGGCAGCACCACCAGGGCCGCGGCGGCGTTCGACATCGGCTGGGTCAGCAGGATCGTCAGCACCGTAAAGGCGAGCATCAGGAAGATGACCGGCAGGCCGCCGGTCCAGCCGGCGATCAGGCCGGCGAGGTACTCCGCCGCGCCGGTCTTCCGCATGGCCAGGCCGAACGAGGTCATGCCCGCGATCAGGATCAGCAGCCGCCAGTCGATCAGGTCGTAGGCCTCCTCCATGGTGATCAGGCGCGTGAAGATCACCGCCAGGGCCGCGAGCAGGAAGGCGATCGGCAGCAGCATGAGGCCGAAGGACGACGCGATCACCGCCAGCACGAAGATTCCCACCGCGTAGAGGCCCTTGCGCCGGCGCGCCGGCTGGTGCTCGGTCTCCTGCAGGATCCAGAGGTCCGGGTTGTCCGCCAGCCCCCGGAGCTGCTCCGGCCTCCCCTGGATCAGCAGCACGTCCCCGACCCGCAGCGGCAGGCCGCCAATCCGTGTCGCCAGGGCGTGCCCGCGCCGGTAGATGGCGATCACCATCACGCCGAAGCGGCGGCGGAAATCCAGCTCCTTGATCGTGCGGCCGACCACCGAGGACTGCGGCATCAGGATCGCCTCGGCGATCTTCATCGTGGCCGTGGCCTGCTCAAGCTCGCCCATCTGGAGGTCCGGACGGATCTCGATCCCGGCCGTGTCCTTGACCAGCAGAAGCCCCTCCCGGGTGGTCTGGACCAGGAGCAGGTCGTTCTCCTCCAGGCGCAGGGCAGGCTCGGGGTCCATCCTGCGGCTGCCGCGCAGCACCGCCCGCACCTGCAGGCCCATCTGTCCGAGCCGGCTGTCCCGCAGCGCCTGTCCGGCGAGCGGCGAGCCCGGGGTCACCACCACCTCGGACAGGAACTCGCGGATCGAGTACTGCTCCTCGTACCCCGCCTCGCGCGTGTCCGGCAACAGCCGGTGGCCGGCCAGCACCAGATACAGGATCCCCACCACGCAGACCGCCAGTCCGATCGGCAGGAACTCGAACATGGAGAACGGCGCCAGGCCGGTGGAGGCCAGGTAGCCGCTCGCCGCCACGTTCGTGGAGGTCCCGATCAGCGTGCAGGTGCCGCCGAGCATCGACGCATAGGCGAGCGGGATCAGCACCTTGCCCGCGCTCACCCGGCTTTTGCGGCTCACCCCCAGCGCCGCCGGCATCATCACCGCCGTGCAGGTCGTGTTGTTCATGAACGACGAGATGAAGCTGGTCACCGGCAGCACGCAGAGCAGGATCTTGGAGCGGCTCCCCCCGGCGATGCGGTGGATGACGTCGCTCAGGTGGTCGAGCACGCCTCCCTTCATAAGCGCCCCGGAGAGCACGAAGATGGAGGCGAGGATGATGATGATCTCGTTGGAGAAGCCCGAGAACGCCTCGTCGACGGTCAGGATGCCGGAGAGCACCAGGACGGCCAGCAGGATCAGCGTCGCCATGTCCACGGAGATCCACTCGAACGCGAACACCACGATGATTGCGACGAGCAGGCCCAGGACGAGAAGGATGGGGAACGTCATGGAGCGGAGAGTCTGTCATTGACGCCGGGGACCGGACAACTTACTCTCTGGCGGCCCTGAAAGGACCTCATGGAAACCCTGACCCATCTCGTGGACATCTTCCTCAACCTGGACAAGCACCTGCAGGCCATCGTCGGCCAGTACGGCGGCCTGACCTACCTGGTCCTGTTTCTGATCATCTTCTGCGAGACGGGCCTGGTGGTGACCCCGTTCCTGCCCGGCGACTCGCTGCTCTTCGCCGCCGGCGCCATCGCCTCCCTCGGCTCGCTCAACCTGGGGTGGCTCCTCGGCCTCCTCATGCTCGCGGCCATTCTGGGCGACACGGTGAACTACTGGGTCGGGCACTTCCTGGGCCGGCGCCTGCTCGAAGCCAGGCGCCTGCGGGTCATCAAGCCCGAGCACCTCGAATACACCCATGAGTTCTTCGAGAAGTACGGCGGCAAGACGATCATCATCGCCCGCTTCGTGCCGATCGTCCGCACCCTGGCGCCCTTCGTGGCCGGGCTGGGCAGCATGACCTACGGCCGCTTCATGAGCTACAACGTCATCGGCGGCGTGGCCTGGGTGTCGCTCTGCACCCTCGCCGGCTACCTGTTCGGACAGTTTCCCTTCGTCAAGCAGCACTTCGAGATCGTGGTGCTCGCGATCATCGCGCTCTCCCTGGTCCCGGCGGTGTGGGAAGTAATCAACGCCCGCAAGCGCCGGCGCGCCGCTCCCGCGGACTGAGGGCAATCAGCGGATCGCCCCCTCCTTGCCGGTGATCCGCCGCAGGATCCCGGTCTGGCCGGCGTGGTAGGCCTGGTGGAAGACGACCGTGGTCAGCAGCGTGCGGACGGTCTCGTTCGGGTTGTTGCCGGGGCTGAACGGCGCCTTGCGGTCCAGGACCTCCGGGGAGAGCCCCGCGAGCCCGGCATCGAAGCGCTCGGTGGCCTTGTCGAAGGCGGCCAGGAGGTCCCGCAGCTCCAGGGCCTCGGCGGCGTCCCGGATCGGAGGCGCGCCCCGGTCGTAGCGCTTGAGCGCCGCCCCGTCCTCCACCGGCTCCTGGCCCAGCAGCGGGAGCACGTTGTTGTAGATGCAGGCGAGATGGCCCACCACCCAGTTCAGGCAGTTTCCCCCGGGAGCGGGCTGGAGCAGGCTCTCCTCCTGCGTCACGCCCTCGACGTTCATCCGGATGACCGCCTGGATCATGCGGGCCTGGTGGCGGAAGACCTCGACTTCGTTCACGGTGACGGGTGCGGCTGTGGTCATGGCTACCTCCTTGCCGAAAAGTTATACGATATCGTATTATACCGTTTCCATGCATCGCCTCGTCAAGCCCCTTCGTAGTACCGTTTAGCGCGCCATGCCCCTGGACTTCCTCTCGCCGCTCCACAAGGCCTCCCGCCAGATCTCGGTCTACCTGGAGGCGCACACCCGCGAGCTGGGGGTGAGCCCGGTCGAGGGCCATTTCCTGTCCTACCTGCGGAGCTACTCTCCCGCGCCGATCGGCGAGCTCGTGCGGGTCTTCGGGATCAAGCAGTCCACCTTCACCAGCCTGCTCGACCGCCTGGAGAAGGCCGGCCTGATCCGCAGGGAGATGAACCCGGGCGACCGCCGCTCCTTCCTGATCCACATCACCGACGCCGGCCGCGACCTGGCGGAGCGCCTGAACCGCCGCCTCGAGATCCTGGAGGCCGAGATCCGGGAGAACGTGAGCGCCCGCGACATGGAAGGCTTCCGCGCCGTCATGGCCGCCGTGGAAGAGGTCACCCGCGTGCGGCTCCGGGAGCGGTGAGCGGCACCCGGACATGAAAAGGCTGCCGGGGGCGCATCCTTCACGCCCCCGGCAGGTGAGGCTACTTCAGTTGCTTCCTAGCTCGTGGATTCGGTCTGGGAGCGGGCCGCCTGAGTCGGTGACTGGCCATTCTCAGGCTGCTTTTTTTTCTTCTTCTCCTCCGTGCTCGTGGCCCGGGGCCGGCGGACGGGGACGCCGAACTCGGTCAGCTTTTCGTGGTCGCGGCCATACGTCGCCTTGATGGCATCGCGCAGGCGGGTCGCCAGCACCCTGCCGCGCTCGACGTGGCCTTCGATCTTGCGCGAGGTGTCCTGGGTCGCGGACTTGAGCGCGGCCTGCTGGTTGGTCGCTTCCACGAGCCCCAGGCGCTCGATCTCCAGCTGCGCCCGCAGCGGCTCGAAGTTGGCCAGCTCGGGATTGACCTTGGTCCGGTCGTCGATCTGACCCCAGTGTCGGATGTAGTCGGCGTAAGAGGTGTTAGCCATTTCGTTTTCTCCTTTATTTCCTTCGTTTTAGCCGATCAGGTCGGCCAGTTTGAACACCGGTTCGGTGAGCCCGCCCGTGCAGCCGCGGACCGGGTGACCCATGAGGGTGATGGTGACCTCCGTGCCCGCAAGGCTCACCGTCGCCGGCTGATGCAGCTTGCTGGCGAGCCAGCAGGCGTTGCGGGCGAACGCCCGCGCCCCCTGCTCCGTGGTGAACATGCGGGACCGCACGATCGCCCAGCCGGCGGGGTGCAACGTCCACCCCGGCAGCTTCGCGAGAAGCTGCTGGACCCGCTCCGGCTTGAGATCCATCCGCACCGGTGCGCCCTCCACGACATCGAAGCTCAACTTCATCATCTCGTTCATACAGGCTCCTTTCAGCAATCCGGGCCGAAATGACCCGGAAGATCGTCTCGGGGCAGCTCTCCTCG